>NZ_JBFTLG010000017.1:0-125425 GCF_056396305.1 Arthrobacter sp. 05T420
ACCATGGCGTTTGTCCGCCTGCTCAAGGACCTCATGCGGGACAAGGAGTTCGGCAAGCGGATTGTGCCGATCATTCCGGATGAGGCCCGCACCTTCGGCATGGACGCGTTCTTCCCGACGGCGAAGATCTACAACCCGAACGGCCAGAACTACCTCTCCGTGGACCGTGAGCTCGTCCTGGCGTACAAGGAGTCCATCTCCGGCCAGATCGTGCACGCCGGCATCAACGAGGCCGGTTCCGTGGCAGCCTTCACCGCCGCGGGTACGTCCTACGCCACCCACGGCGAGCCGCTCGTGCCGGTGTACGTCTTCTACTCAATGTTCGGGTTCCAGCGCACCGGCGATTCCTTCTGGGCAGCAGCCGACCAGATGACCCGCGGGTTCATCATCGGCGCCACCGCAGGGCGCACCACGCTGACCGGCGAAGGGCTGCAGCACGCGGACGGGCACTCCCCCATCCTCGCCGCCACGAACCCTGCCGTCATCACCTACGACCCGGCATACGGCTACGAAATGGGCCACATCATCCGGGACGGACTGGAGCGGATGTACGGCGACGCCTCAGGCAGCGACGCCGACCGAAACCTGATGTACTACCTCACGGTCTACAACGAGCCGATCGTCCAGCCGGCCGAACCCGAGAACCTTGACGTCAACGGTGTGCTGAAAGGCATCTACCGGGTGTCGGCGTCGGACGTGGAAGGACCCAAGAGCCAGATCCTGGCCTCGGGTGTGTCTGTTCCCTGGGCCCTCGAAGCCCAGCGGGTCCTGGCCGAGGACTGGGGCGTCTCAGCCGATGTCTGGTCCGTGACGTCCTGGACCGAACTGCGCCGCGACGCCATGGCCGCCGAGGAAGACGCCTTCCTTAACCCCGGCCAGCCCGCCCGCGTCCCGTTCGTGACGCAGCAGCTCGCCGGCGCCACCGGCCCGATCGTGGCAGTCACGGACTACATGAAGGCCGTACACCCGGGACGACGGCGGTGCTGCTGGCCGCCGGCGCCGGGACGCGGCTGGGGCTCGGGCCCAAGGCGCTGCTCCCCTTCCGCGGCCGCACGCTGGTCGAAGTGCTCGCTGACGTGCTGCTCGCGGGCGGCTGCCGCGAAGTGGTGACGGTGCTCGGCGCGGATGCGCCAAGGGTCCGCGCCGCCACCGACCTCAGCCGGCACCGGGTCATCGTCAACCCTGGCTGGGACACCGGGATGGGCAGTTCGTTCCGGGCTGGAGTTGCCGCGGCGGCCCCGGAGAACCACGTGCTCATCGCGCTGGTGGACCAGCCCGGCCTGACCCCGGAGACTGTGGCCCGGCTGCTGGCCGCCCACCGGCCAGGCCGGGTCACGGCGACCGCCTACCGCGATGCGGAGGGGAAGCTGCAGCGGGGACATCCGCTGCTGCTCGATGCCAGCCTTCGCGCTGAAGCCGCGGAAACAGCCGCGGGCGACGCCGGAGCACGCGTCTTCCTGCGGGCCCACCCGGACCTGGTTGATCTGGTGGATTGCAGCGACCTCTCCGGCGGCGAGGACCTCGACTCCCCCGACCAGCTGCACCTCCTTGAATAACGCCCCTCAATTAAGAACAACCTCAATTAAGAACAACGCGGGGTCAGATACGGCCCATCAAAGGCCCTCCGATGGGCCGTATCTGACCCCGCGTTGGTTTTAGCGCGAGTGAGCTAACAGCTCCCGGAGGCCGAGCTTGAAACCGGACCGGCCGCCGTGGGCCGGATGCCTGATTTTCGGCACGTCCAAGCCGCTGCGCTGCAGGCTGCGGTGCGCCACATTGCCCACGGCCACCACTGATTCGATGGGAAAGATGTCCGTCAGCGCCTGCCAAAACAGAGTTCCCAGCGCAGCCTCGGAAGCCCTTGGCGTGCGGTTGGACAGCGGCCGCCCGGGTACGTGGGTGTGCCACGGGCAGGCGCTCCAGAGAAGGGGCAGGAAGTCCAGCTCGGCCAGCACGTCCCACATCACCGTGGCCGTCGGTTCCGCCGCGATGCCCTTAGCATCCGCCGGCAGCACGTAGCCCTTTCCCGGCCCGAACAGCCCGAACGCGTTGGCGGGGCCCTCGAACATGGTGCGGTTGGTGAAGGGAACTCCGGTGATCCTCATACCCCGGAATCCCGGCGCCTCGCCCAGCAATAAGACCTTTGGGGCGCGGTCCTGCATCTCCCGCAGGTAGATGGCCAGGTTCCGCTGGCGTTGCGCATTCCCAGGCACGGTGTGATCGAAGAAGTTGTTGCACTCCGGACCCGTTGCCACGGCGGCAAGACGTTCAACAAAGCCATCGATGGAGGATGAAGTCATTCCGCGTCCGTTTCGTTGACAGCCGGTAGGTCACCCAGAATATCCGGGCGGCTCCACCGACACGGGCATCCTTGCCGCCTTAGCATGGGGACATGACGGACATGACCATCTTCACGGTGGGGCACTCTACTCATCCCATCGGCGAATTTATCCGCATCCTGCAGGCCCACGGCGTTAAGAAGCTGATCGACGTGCGAACCGTCCCGAAGTCGCGCCACAATCCACAGTTCAACGGCGACGCGCTGGCGGCGAGCGTGCGGGCCTGCGGAATCACGTACCCTCGAATGGAATCCCTCGGCGGCCTGCGGCACGCCCGAAAGGACAGCCCCAACGGCGCCTGGCGCAACGCGTCGTTCCGGGGATACGCGGACTACATGCAGACCGAAGAATTCTCCACGGCCATCGACCAGCTGCTGGAGGGCGGGCGGACCAAGGATTCCGTCATCATGTGCGCGGAAGCAGTCCCGTGGCGCTGCCACCGCTCGCTGATCGGTGACGCCCTCCTGGCCCGGAATGTCGGAGTGCTGGACATCATGACGGAGAAGTCCGCGAAACCCCACACCCTGACTTCCTTCGCACGGGTTGAGGGAAAGCGGGTGTGGTACCCGGCGCGGCCTAGCGTCGGGTATGGCACCACAACGCGGGGGTCAGTTACGGCCCAAGAAACCGCCCACAATGGGCCGGATCTGACCCCGCGTTGGTTTCACTGTGCTACCAGCGGGGGTGGATCGATTCGCGGAAGTAGCGGTCATAGATTTCGCGGACGCCGACGTCGAACGTTGCGTCAATGCCGCTGGCATCTGCCACGGCGGCGTTGGCGCGCGCCTGGTCCACATTCCGGGCGCCCGGGATCACCGTGCTGACGCCGTCCTGCGCCGCGATCCAGGCGATGGCCGCCTGGGCGGTGCTGACGCCGTCGGGCACCAATTCCTCGAACTCGGCCACGGCTTTGAGGCCCTGGCCGAAGTCCACGCCGGAGAAGGTCTCCCCGACGTCGAACGCTGATCCGGTGCGGTTGTAGTTCCGGTGGTCGTCCGCCGCGAAGGACGTCTCCGCGGTGTATTTGCCGGAGAGCAGCCCGGAGGCGAGCGGGACGCGGGCGATGATGCCAACCCCGGCGGCCTCAGCCGCGGGCAGCACCTCGTCCAGCGGCTTGAGCCGGAAGGCGTTGAGGATGATCTGCACGGTGGCGGTGCCTTCGTGGCGCATGGCCTCGAGGGCTTCCTCGGTCCGTTCCACACTGACGCCGTAGTTGCGGATGACGCCCTCGGCCACGAGGGTGTCCAGCGCGTCGTAGACCTCGGCGTTGCTGTACACGGCCGTGGGCGGGCAGTGCAGCTGGACCAGATCCAGCTGCTCGACGCCCAGGTTGCGCCGCGACCGGTCGGTCCATGCGCGGAAGTTGGTGAGGTTGTAGTTCTCCGGGCGCTGCTCCATCCGGCGGCCCATCTTGGTGGCCACCGTGATGTCCAGGCCGGGGTTGTCTGCCAGGAACGCTCCAATGGCCTGTTCGCTGTGCCCGTCCCCATACACGTCCGCGGTGTCGAAGAACGTGACACCCGCTTCCACGGATGCGGCCAGGAGGGCCTGCGCCTGCGCGGGGTCGACGGTGCCCCAGTCCGCGCCGAGCTGCCAGGTCCCCAGGCCAACGATGGAGACGTTCCGTCCGGTCTTGCCCAACATTCGCTTTTCCATCGTCCGACTATAAGCCCGAACTGCAACGCGGGGTCAGATACGGCCCATTATGGTCCCTCCGATGGGCCGTAACTGACCCCGCGTTGGTTTTCCTTCAGGCCCAAGTAGATCTTGTCCCGGGAGATGGGCAGCTGGGAGAACCTCACGCCGGTGGCGCTCCGGATGGCATTGGCGAGCGCCGGCGCCACCGGGTTGAACGGGCTCTCGCTCATGGACTTCGCGCCCAGCGGGCCCAGCTTGTCGCTGGTGTCGGCGAAGTAGACCTCGCTGCGCGACACGTCCGCGAACGAGGGGACGTGGTACTGCCGCAGGACGTCGGTGGTGACGCGGCCGGCGTCGTCCACCTTGACCTCCTCGTAAAGCGCGGAGCCGAGGGCCTGGGCGATCCCGCCTTCGATCTGGCCGCGGCACTGGCGCGGATTGACCACCACGCCGGCATCGGCCGCCTGCACGCTTTGCAGGATCCGCAACTCCCCTGTCCCGGTGTTCACGGCCACCCGGAAGCCCTGGACGTTGAACGCCACCGAACGCGGCGTCCCGCCCCAGCGCCCCTCCGCGGCGAGCTCGACGCCGGCCCGGTCGGCGGCGGCGAAAATGTCCGTCAGGGGCACCCGGGTTCCCTCGCAGGCCACGGCGTCCCCGTCCAGAACGCAGCCGGAAGACGGCACGCGGCGGATCCCGGCCGCGAAGGAGCGGATGCGGAGGGCGAGCTCCTCTGCGGCGGCCAGCGTCGCTTTGCCCGCCACCACGGTGCCGGCAGATCCGAACGCACCGGAATCGTGGTCCACGAGATCGGTGTCGGACTGCCGCACGGTGACGCGGGCGGCGGACGTGGACAGCGCTGTGGCCGCGAGCTGCGCGTGGACAGTGGTGGTGCCGTTGCCGAATTCTGCCGTCCCGACGTCGACGGCGTACGTCCCGTCGGGCAGGAGCCGGAGCCTGGAGTGGGCAAAGTGGCCGCGGGGCGGGACGGTGTCGATCATGGACAGGGCCGTCCCCTCCCCGACCACCCAGTCCGGGCCCAAGCTGTGGAGCCCGGCCGCGCGGTAGCGCTCCCGTCCACGGGCCAGGGCGTCCTCCACCAGCTTGGTGCACTGGTCCAGGCCGTAGCTGCCGTAGCGGACGTCCTCCTGGGGCTCGTCGCTGATGGAGAGCATGTCGTCGCCTTCCCGGACCATGTTCCGGCGGCGGAACTCCAGGGGGTCCATGCCGATCCCTGTCGCGAGCTCGTCGATGCCGGATTCGATCGCGAAGATCATCTGGCTGAGCCCATAGCCGCGGAAGGCACCCGACGGCACGGTGTTGGTGTACACGGCGTGAGCGTCCACTTTCTTGTTGGCGCACTTATACACCGCCAGCGACTCGCCGCAGCCGTGGAACATGACCCCAATGGCGTGGTTGCCGTAGGCGCCCGTGTTGGTGAGCACCTCCAGCTGCAGTGCGGTCAGCCTGCCGTCGCGGCTGGCGCCGGCCTTGAGGTGGATGGTGAAGGGATGCTTGGTGGTGGCGGCGGTGAACTGTTCGGTCCGGGTGAATTCAAGCTGCACAGGGCGGTTGAGCTTCAGCGCGGCCAGCGCCACGACGTCCTCGGTGAGCACCTCCTGTTTACCGCCAAAACCGCCGCCTACTCGTCCCGCCACCACCCGGATCTGCTCTTCCGGCAGGCCGAAGACCCGGCACAGGGTCCGCCGGACCAGGAATGGGACCTGGCTGGATGTGCGGATCAGCAGGCGCCCGTCACTGCCGAAGGAGGCGATGGACGCATGGGTTTCGAGCGCCGTGTGCTGCACCCGTTGGGTCCTGTAGGTGTGTTCGTGGATGAAGTCCGCCGCGGCGAACCCGGCCGCCACATCGCCGAGCTCGGAGTGCAGTTCCGCCACGACATTCCGCTCCGGCCGGCTGATGCGGGCCGTGGCCGCGTCCTTGTCCCCGTGGAGGGCGGGGGCCCCGGGGAGCATGGCGCGCTCCGGGGTGAAGACGGCGTCCAGCGCCTCGTAGTCGACCCTCAGAGCCCGCACGCCTGCCTCCGCTGCCGCCACCGTCTCGGCGACGACAGCGGCGACGCGCTGGCCGATGAACCGGACGACGTCGTCGAACACGCGGGTGTCGTCCGGGTCGTCGGTGTAGAGCTCGTGCTGCGCAGTGGAAAACAGCTGCGCCGGGGAGTCCTCGTGGGTGAAGACGGCCGCGACGCCGGGAATCGCCAGCGCAGCCACGGCGTCGATGGAGCGGATCCGGGCGTGGGCGTGCGGGGAGCGCAGCAGCTTCACGTGCAGCAGACCGGGCAGTTCCTCGGCCGGGACGTCCAGCGTGTAGCGGGCCTGACCCGTGACGATGGCGAGGCCCGCGGGGGCGGGAACGTCGTCGCCCAGCTGTCCCGGGCGCGGCTCCGGCCGGCCGTGCCCCGCGGTTGCCGGGTCCGTGCCGGAGGTTTCCGGACGAGGCATGTTGGTACCAGGGGGTTCCGCACGAGGACTGTCCGGGCGTGGGGCGTCCGGGCCAGGGGGTTCCGGGTGGCTCCCCCTGCCGCAGACGGCGTCCTCGATGGCCGTGTACCCGGTGCACCGGCACAGGTTGCCCTTGAGGTTCCGCGGCAGGTCCGCCTTCTGCTCATCATCGAAGGTGGCCGCCGTCATCACCATACCGGCCGTGCAGAAACCGCACTGGAAGCCCTGCCGGTCCAGGAACTGCTGCTGCATCGGATGGAGTGCGGGGCCGCCAGGGTACTCAGGTCCGCTGGAGGCGCAGGTGGCAGCCAGTCCTTCCACCGTGGTGACGGCGCGGCCCTGGGCGCGGACGGCAGGATAGATGCAGCTGTGCACCGGCACCCCGTCCACATGCACCGTGCACGCGCCGCAGTCGCCAGCGTCGCAGCCCTTCTTTACGCCCAGGTTCCCCTGTTCCCGAAGGAACGTCCGCAGGCACTGGCCGGGACGGGGTTCAGCCTGCGTCGGGACGCCGTTGATCTCAATCGCGCCGTTGCTTTCAATGGGGCCGTTGCTCTCGACTGCCATGCTCAGGCCCCTTCCGTCCGGGACCCGGCGGCCGGGGACTCGGCGTGCCGGGAGGCGCTCGGCGACTCCGGGTTCGGGGACTCTGTCCGCACAGGCCTGGCACGCGGCGGCCAGAAGTCACCGGATACCGGCAGCCGATCGCGGCCCGCCGGGGCCGTGAGTTCGGCCTGGATTTCCTGGGCCAGCCGGTACGTCATGTCTTTGCGCCAGGCGGGCAGGCCGTGGACGTCGTCGTGGTACAGCTCATCGGGGATGGCGTCATCCAAGGCCTCGAAGAGAGTGCCAGGGAGGGCGCCGGCGAGCGCCGCCGCTGAGGGCCTAAGGCGCAGCTGCACCGGGCGCTTGGTGGCTGCGGTGACGGTCAGGACCAAGGCGCCGCCGGCGTCGAGCCTTCCGATCAGCAGCACCGCGGACCTGCCCAGGTTGCTCAGCGACAGCCGGCGGAAGGCCACCGGTGAGGACAGGGCCGACGCCGGCAGGATCACGCTGCGCAGGAGCTCGCCGGGAGCGAGGGCGTTGGTCCCGTCGCCCGTGACGAAGTCCAGCACCGGGAGCGTGCGGCGGGCGCCGTCGGGACCCAAAATGGTGGCCGTGCCGTCGAGCGCCGCGCAGAGCGAGATCATGGGCCCGGCCGGCAGGGAGGTGCACAGATTGCCGCCCAAGGTAGACATGGTCCAGACCTTGAAGGAAGCCACAAAGGACTCGCAGCAGGGGCGAACGAGCTCCACGCCGGGCCAGTCCCCGGCCACTCCCCGGCCGGCGTCCGAATCAGGGAACGCATACAGCTGCGCGATGGTGCAGGTTGCCGCGAGCTCGATGCCCGCCGCCGATAGGGCAAAGGGTGTCCAATCCGTAGAGCCGAGGTCCAGGAGACGCCGGAGCGGTTCCGGTCCGGAGTCAGGACTCCCGGCGGAGAAAAGCACGGTGCCACCCGCGAGCCAGGCGTCGCCTTCGCGCCACTGCGCCGGATCCGCGGTGCGGACCACGGCCTCGATAGTGTTCAGGTCCACGGGGCCTCCTGAGGTTCGGGCATGCCGGCGCTGCTGTCGAAATGATTGCTGTCGTGATGTCTGCTCTCGCGATGACTCCTGTTCTGATGGCTGCTGTTCGGACGATCTGGGGCGTACCGGTGAATGGGGCCGCTGGTGTCCTTCAGGGACGCGCTGCCCTGGGCCGGCCCGGCGGCCTTGCTCCGGCTGGCCACGAGTTCTGCTGCGATGGACACCGCGACCTCCCCGGGCGTGAGGGCCCCGAGGTCCAGGCCGATGGGTGAGTGCAGCCGGGCCAGGTCCGCATCGGCCACGCCGGCTTGCCGCAGGGCATCGATCCGGGCGCAATGGCTGCGTCTGGACCCCATGGCGCCCACATAGGCCACGTCCAGGCCGAGCGCGGCCTGCAGGAGCGGGACATCGAATTTGGGATCATGCGTGAGCACACAGATGGCCGTCCGGGCGTCGATGCGGCCGGCGCGCGCCTGGTCCGCCAGATACCGGTGCGGCCAGGCCGTGGCTACCTCGTCCGCGGCGCTGAACCTGTCCTGCTGCGCGAACGCCGGGCGGGCATCGCACACCGTGACGTGGAAGCCCAGGAGTTTCGCGGCCGGCACCAGGGCCGCACCAAAGTCGTTGGCGCCGAAGATCAGCAGGCGCGCCGCGGGCAGCCGGCTCTCCACCAGCAGGCTCACGGGTTCCGGCTGGCAGTCCCCCGCGGGCGCGATCCGGACCAGCCCGGTACGGCCACCCCTCAGCAGCGGTTCCAGCTGCGCTGCCGCCCCCAGCAGCATGCCGGCACCGGCGGAACCGCCTGCTCCCAGCAGCGCGGCGAGCTCGGCCGACTGCAGCACCCGGAAGGCATCCGGGTCAGGAACCACGACGGCGCCGCCTCCGCCGGCGTCCACCCTGCGGATCAGCGCCGCCCCGCCGGCCGGGGGCCTCCCGGCCAGGGCGTGCAGGCTGTCCAGCCGCAGCCGGCCCGGCCCTGTGCCCAGGGGTTCGATGTGGATTTCCAGCCCGCCGCCACAGGTCAGCCCGGCGGCAAACGCGTCCTCGGCGCTGTAGCCGAAGAACTCCCGGCGCGTCCCGCCGTCGCGCAGCGCCTCCAAGGCCGCCTCCACCACGGCCCCTTCAACGCAGCCGCCGGACAGGCTGCCCAGCACCTCGCCGGCCTCCGAGACCAGCATGGACGTGCCCACCGGCCTCGGCACCGAGCCGGCGGTGCCCACCACGGTGGCCACCGCGCAGCGCTGCCCTGACGCGGCAGGCCGCCAGGTGCCCAAGTGCGGGAGCAGATCCAACATGGCCGCAGTCCCCGGCGCTAATAGTCGGTCCTGGACTCGAGCGAGTTCCAGGCCTTGAAGGGATCCAGGGCCGCGGGAGCCTGCGGGTCTGTCAGGTTCAGCCTGCCCACCGGCATGAGCGCGCCGCGCTGATCGTTTTCGAAATATTCGTAGAAGAGGGCGTCGTCGAACCCCGCGGCCGCGGCATCGTGCCGGTCGGCGGCGAACACCACGCGTGACACCCGAGCCCACAGCGCGGACGCCAGGCACATGGGGCACGGCTCGCAACTGCAGTAGAGTGTGGCTCCGCTGAGATCGAACGTGCCCAGTTCACTGCACGCGCGCCGGATGGCCGTGACTTCGGCGTGAGCGGTGGGATCGTTGGTGGCAGTGACGCGATTGACGCCGTCGAACGCGTGCCCGTCCGCAGTGACCACCACCGCACCGAACGGGCCGCCGCCGTTCAGGACGTTGGCCGTGGCCAACTCGATGGATCTCGCCAGGAACTTCTGGGCCGTATCGGTTGTAGTCATGCCGCCACTCCCTACCTGCGGAAGCCGGTACACCGCGACGGGAATGCAAGGGCCGGATGCGACGGTGACCAGTCTTCAGCATGTGCCTTGAAGGTTGCGCCTGGTAGATAGCTTCCCGGATCCCGGGCCGCCCGCCGTTGGCAAGATTGACAGTAGCACCGGGACCTCGGCACGGCGCGCCCTATTTTGGAGGAAGCCCAGTTTCGTTATGTGAAATCTCTATTTCCGCTTCTTCACGCCCGCGTCCTACTTTCGCCACCGTCCTGCTTCGCCAGCGTCCTACTTCGCCAGCGTCCTACTTCGCTACGGCCCTAAGAAACGCCCTACCGCCCGAAGAGCGGCAAAGCGCGGAGCCACCGGGAAAAGCCGCGGTCCGTCCGCTCGCAGTCGGCAGGAATGTAGAAGTCCGGGTCGGTTGCGCCGAACGGCAGGTACAGCTCCTGGCCGGGCGCCGGAAAACCAACGGCACTGTCCTTCTCTTGCGAGTCCACGGACTCCTCCTCATTCAATGTGTGGCTACTTCCTCGCATCGGGTTGAATCATTCCAGCGAAGTTCCACAATTTGGAAATAATTTATTGTTATGTGGAAAAGGGTAGAGCCGATGGAGTCGGCGGTCAAGGGTGCACTCAAGGGCCGCGGCCGTTCCGGTCACAAACCGATTTTTCGAGAAGTGATGTACACCACGCCGAGACCGGGCTACGCTTAATCCCAATTCGTGGCGCAGGTCACGTAACCTGGGAGCAGCAGGCAGGGTCGTAATGAGCTGGCATCAACTGATGTCGGCTCATTTTTTGTGGGCCGACGGAATGAGAAACGCGCGGGAAACAAGCGCTTAATTTCTATGTGGGACTTTGGTGCCACATACCTGAAGTTGGGAATCAGACCATGAGCAACAAGATCGTCCTCGGCCGCAACCAGTACGGAAAAGCCGAAGTCCGGGTCGTCAAGATCACCAGGGACACCGAGCGCCATGAGATCGAAGACCTGAACGTCACCTCGCAGCTGCGCGGGGATTTCGCGGCGGCCCACCTCGAAGGCGACAACGCCCACGTGGTGGCCACGGACACCCAGAAGAACACCATCTACGCCTTCGCCCGGGAGGGCATCGGCTCCCCGGAGGCCTTCCTGCTGCGGCTGGGCAAGCACTTCACCTCGAACTTCGACTGGGTCACCGGCGGCCGCTGGGCGGCCGAGTCCTACAAATGGGACCGGATCCAGGCCCACGGTGCCGGGCACGACCACTCGTTCGTCCGCAGCGGCCAGGAAGTCCGCACCGCGGTCCTTGTCCGCGACGGCGGGACCGAGCACCTCATTGCCGGGCTCAAGGACCTCACCGTGCTGAAGTCGACCCAGTCCGGGTTCAGCGGCTTCCCGCGGGACAAGTACACCACCCTGCCGGAAACGTCCGACCGTATTCTCGCCACGGACGTATCGGCCCGCTGGCGTTTCAGGGCCGGCACCGACTTCGGCACCCTCGACTTCAACAAGAGCTACGAGGACGTCAAGAGCCTGCTGCTGGAGGGGTTCAGCGAGAAGTACTCCCACGCCCTGCAGCAGACCCTCTTCGACATGGGAGCCAAGGTCCTGGAGGCGCACACCGAGATCGACGAGATCAAGTTCTCCATGCCCAACAAGCACCACTTCCTCGTTGACCTCTCGCCGTTTGGCCTCGACAACCCCAACGAGGTCTTCTTTGCCGCCGACCGCCCCTACGGCCTGATTGAGGCCACGGTCCAGCGTGAAGACGCCGCCCCGGCGGAGATCGCCTGGGCCGGGATCGCCGGCTTCTGCTAGGTCCCCCGAGCCAGCCGGCCCGGGCTTTCCGACGCCGGCACGCCAGAAAACGTTAGCCAGACATTGTTAGCCGGACGACGACGTCCGCCATGAACCAAGAAGGTCTGCCATGAACGCACGTAAAAAATTGACCGCCCGGCCACCGCGGCCGCCTCGGACCGGCGGCACTGCCCGCCCCGAGGACGAACGGCTCTCCATCGGAAGCAGCTTCGCCTACGGCTTCCAGCACGTCCTGACCATGTACGGCGGCATCATCGCCGTCCCGCTGATCGTCGGCCAGGCCGCCGGCCTGGCTCCGGCCGACGTCGGAGTCCTGATCGCCGCCGCCCTGTTCATGGGTGGCCTCGCAACACTGCTCCAGACCCTCGGGCTGCCGTTCTTCGGCTCCCAACTACCCCTGGTCCAGGGCGTGTCCTTCGCCAGCGTGGCAACCATGGTCGCCATCGTCACCGGCGGAGGGGGCCTCCCGGCAGTCTTCGGCGCCGTCATTGCCTCGGCAGCCATCGGGTTGCTGATCGCGCCGGTGTTCTCCAAGATTGTCCGGTTCTTCCCGCCGGTGGTCACCGGAACAGTCATCACCACCATCGGCCTCACGCTGATGCCTGTGGCGGCCAACTGGGCCATGGGCGGAAACAAGAAGGCCGCGGACTACGGGAGCGTGGCCAACATTGGGCTGGCGGGGATTACCCTGGCCCTCGTGCTCCTGCTGAGCAAGGTCGGCAGCGCCACGATTTCCCGACTGTCCATCCTGCTGGCCATGGTGATCGGAACGGGAATCGCCGTCGTGACGGGAATGGCGGACTTCTCGAAGGTCGGCGACGGCCCGATCGTGGCCTTCCCCGCACCGTTCCACCTTGGCGCACCCACCTTCGAGGCCGCCGCCATCATCTCCATGCTGATCGTGGTTCTGGTGATCCTGACCGAGACCATGGCCGACATCCTGGCCGTCGGCGAGATCGTGGGCACCCGGGTCGACTCGAAGCGGATCGCCGCGGGCCTGCGGGCCGACATGGTTTCCAGCCTCGTGGCGCCGGTCTTCGGTTCCTTCACGCAGAGCGCGTTCGCCCAGAACGTCGGCCTGGTCGCCGTCACCAAGATCAAGAGCCGCTATGTGGTGGCGGCCGGCGGCGTCATCCTGGTGCTGCTGGGCCTGCTGCCGGTGCTCGGCCGCGTGGTCGCGGCGGTTCCCACGGCCGTCCTGGGCGGCGCCGGGATCGTGCTCTTTGGCACGGTGGCCGCGAGCGGCATCCGCACGCTGGCCAAGGTGGAGTACAAGAACAACATGAACCTGATCATCGTCGCCGCCTCCATCGGCTTCGGCATGATCCCGATCGCCGCCCCTACGTTCTACGACAAATTCCCCAGCTGGTTCGGAACGATTTTCCACTCCGGCATCAGCTCGGCGGCCGTCATGGCCATCTCGCTGAACCTCCTCTTCAACCACCTGAAGAAGGGCAACTCGGAGGACCAGTCGGTCTTCGTCGCCGGAACAGGCCGGGTCATCCGCGAGGAAGACCTCAAGTGCCTCGCCGACGGCGACCGCTATGAGAACGGCAAGCTGATCGACTGTGACGGCAAGGAAGTGCCCGTGGAGTCCGCCGCGGCCTCCGAGCACTAGCCACGAAAGCCACCAACGGCCTGAGCGTTGCGGCCCCTCCCCGGAAGGGAAAGGGGCCGCAACCTGGCCTGGCAAGCTGCAGCACGGCCGCGGGGGCTTCAGCTCTTGTTGAGGTCCTGGGAGATCGCCAGGGCTGCCTCGCGCAGCAACGGCACCGCCCGGTCCGCGAAGGACTCGTCCACCCGGGAAACGGGCCCGGAGACGGAAATCGCCGCGGGGGTCGGCGCATTGGGGATGGCAATGGCGAAGCAGCGGACGCCGATCTCCTGCTCTTCCTCATCGATGGAATAGCCGCGGCTGCGGATCAGCTTCAAGTCGGCGAACAGGGACTCGACGTCGCCGATGCTCTTCGGCGTGGGCGTGGGCATGCCCTTCCGGGTGACGATGCCACGCACCGTCTCATCGTCCAGCTGGGCCAGGATCGCCTTGCCCATGCCGGTGGCATGCATATAACCGCGCCGGCCCACTTCGGTGATCATCCGCATGGAGTGCAGGGACGGGACCTGGGCCACGTACATCACCATGTCGGAGTCCAGCACGGCCATGTTGGCGGTTTCGCCGAGCCGTTCCACGAGGGACTGGAGCTGCGGCCGGGCGAGCGCACCCAGCTGCTTGTTTGCCGCTTCGCCCAGGCGGATCAGGCGCGGGCCCAGGGCATAGCGGCGGTTCGGCAGCTGCCGGATATAGCCCAGGGAGACCAGTGTGCGCAGCAGCCGGTGGATGGTAGGAAGCGGCAGATCGGTGGAGGACGAGAGTTCACTGAGCGTGACGTCGCCGCCGGCATCAGTAATCAGTTCCAGAAGTTCGAAAACGCGTTCAACGGACTGCACGCCTCCGGGGGCTTTTTCCGCCATAACTTTGCTCTCCTGAGGGTTGCTCACGACAAATTTTATCCACATCGTGAAAAAAGTGCTTAGTAGACCCAAGATACCGTACCGCCGGGCCATCGGCGACGAACCCTGGGGGGCTTGTATTTCCACAAAGTAGATAATAATATCCATCATACGAAATAAGTGAGCACAGTGAGAGCCCGTCCGCGGGCCGACTAGGAGGAAATTCAATGGCGAATCCCAGCCCCGGAAATTCGATCACCCTGCGCGTGGAGGCGCCGTCGAGCTTCACCGCCACCAGCGAACTGGCCGCCGCCGTCGGCGCCGCCGGCGCCGCGATCACAGCCCTGGACGTCACCGAGTCCCACCACGAGACCCTGGTAGTCGACGTCACCTGCAACACCACGGACGACCGCCACGCCGCCCGCGTCAAGGACGCGCTGAACGCGCTCGACGGCGTCACGGTCCGGAACGTCTCGGACCGCACCTTCCTGATGCACCTTGGCGGCAAGCTGGAGGTTGTCCCGAAGGTCGCCCTGCGAAACCGCGATGATCTCTCCCGTGCCTACACCCCCGGTGTCGCCCGCGTCTGCCTGGCGATCGCGGAAAACCCCGAGGCCGCCCGCAACCTGACCATCAAGCGCAACACCATCGCCGTCGTGACCGACGGCTCCGCCGTCCTTGGCCTGGGCAACATCGGCCCGGCGGCAGCGCTGCCGGTCATGGAAGGCAAGGCCGCGCTCTTCAAGCAGTTCGCCAACGTCGACGCCTGGCCGGTCTGCCTGGACACCCAGGACACGGAGGAAATCATCCGGATCGTCAAGGCGCTCGCCCCGGTCTACGGCGGCGTTAACCTTGAGGACATCGCCGCGCCGCGCTGCTTCGAGATCGAAACCCGGCTCCGCGAGGAACTCGACATCCCGGTCTTCCATGACGACCAGCACGGAACCGCTATCGTCACGCTGGCGGCCCTGGCCAACGCCCTGCGCGTGGTGGACAAGGAACTCGCCGAGGTCCGGATTGTCGTTTCGGGCGTCGGCGCGGCCGGCTCCGCCATCATTGCCCTCCTCAAGGCGCAGGGGGCCCGCAACATCATCGCCGCCGGCCGCTCGGGAGCGATCCACTTCGGCGAACAGTACGACGACGAGCACCGCACCTGGATTGCCGAGAACACTAATGAACAGGGCTTCTCCGGCACCCTGCACGAAGCACTCAAGGGAGCCGACGTCTTCATCGGCGTCAGCGCACCGCACGTGATCGGCGAAGAACACGTGGCTTCCATGGCCAAGGACGCTATTGTGTTCGCCATGGCCAACCCCACGCCGGAAATCGACCCGGTGGTCGCATCACGGCACGCCGCCGTGGTGGCGACCGGCCGCAGCGATTTCCCCAACCAGATCAACAACGTCCTGGCGTTCCCGGGGTTCTTCCGCGGGCTGCTGGACGCGGGGGCGGCGGACATCACCCCCGAGATGCTCGTGGCCGCCGCCGAGGCGATCGCCAACCGGGTGGCGGACGATGAGCTCAATGCCAGCTACATCATTCCCAGCGTCTTCGACCCCCACGTTGCCGCCGACGTCGCCGCCGCAGTTGCCGCGGCGGCCCATGCGGCAGCCCCGGCCGCCGCGCTGACCCACGCCTGATTCGCCGCCTGATTCACCAACCAGGAAGGACCACAATGGCCCTCACCATTTCAGCCCACCGCCCCGTTGACCGTGCGGAGGAGATCCTCACTCCCGGGGCGCTGGCCTTCATCGAGCAACTGCACCAGCGTTTCGCCGGCACCCGCGGGGAACTGCTCAAGGCCCGCGCGGTCAAACGCGACGAGGTGGCCCGCACCGGCCGGCTCGATTTCCTGCCGGAAACCCGCGATATCCGTGAGGGCGACTGGACGGTGGCCCCGGCCCCCGCAGCCCTGCAGGACCGCCGGGTGGAAATGACAGGCCCTGCCGCACCGGCCAAGATGGCCATCAACGCCCTGAACTCCGGGGCCAAGGTCTGGCTCGCCGACCTCGAGGACGCCAGCACCCCCACCTGGTCCAACGTGATCGAATCGATCCTGAACCTCCGCGACGCCGCCGCCGGCACCCTGGCCTACACCTCCCCGGAGGGGAAGGAATACACGCTCCGCACCGACGCCCCGCTGGCGGTTGTTGTCGCCCGCCCGCGCGGCTGGCACATGAGCGAGCGCCATCTACTGATCGACGGCGAACACACCGTGGGCGCCCTGGTGGACTTCGGCCTGCACTTCTTCCACACCGCCCGGCAGCTGCTACAGAACGGCCATGGCCCGTACTATTACCTGCCCAAGATGGAGAGCCACCTCGAGGCCCGCCTCTGGAACGAGATTTTCGTCTTTGCCCAGGACTACCTCGGCATACCGCACGGCACCATCCGCGCGACGGTCCTGATCGAGACCATCCCCGCGGCGTTCGAAATGGACGAGATCCTCTACGAACTCCGCGACCACGCGTCCGGCCTGAACGCGGGCCGCTGGGACTACCTGTTCAGCATCATCAAGTATTTCCGCGACGCCGGCCCGCGCTTTGTGCTGCCGGACCGCGCCACCGTGGCCATGACCGCGCCGTTCATGCGCGCCTACACCGAACTGCTGGTCAAGACCTGCCACCACCGCGGCGCCTTCGCCATGGGCGGCATGGCGGCCGTCATTCCCAACCGCCGCGAACCTGATGTGACCGCCCAGGCGTTCGAGAAAGTGCGCGCGGACAAGACCCGCGAGGCTAACGACGGCTTTGACGGTTCCTGGGTGGCCCACCCGGACCTGGTGCCGGTCTGCCGGGACGTCTTCGACGCCGTGCTGGGCGAGAGGCCCAACCAGCTGGACAGGCAGCGCCCTGAAGTCTCGGTCACCGCGGACCAGCTCCTGGACATCGCCTCCGCCCATGGCACGGTGACCGAGGCAGGCATGCGCCTGAACCTCTATGTCGCCGTCGCCTACACAGCGGTGTGGATTTCGGGCAACGGTGCGGTGGCCATCCACAACCTCATGGAGGACGCCGCGACGGCGGAGATTTCCCGCTCGCAGGTCTGGCAGCAGATCCGCAACCAGGTGGTCCTCGCGGACACTGGCAGGACCGTTACCCGCGAGCTGGTCTCCGGGATCCTGGCCGAGGAAACCGAAAAGCTCCGCGGCGAGGTGGGCGAGGACGCCTTCGCGAAGTACTACCTGCCCGCCAGCAAGCTCATTGGCGACATCTGCCTGTCCGAGGACTACACGGACTTCCTCACCACGCCGGCCTACGAACTGGTGGGCTGAGCCATGGCTGGATCTCCCTCCGGGTCGCTCTCCGGCGCCGACCTGAGCCGGATCGATGCCCAGCTCGCGGCAACGGATGAACTGCTGCAGCGGAACTATCCGGGCGACGACGGCACCCGCCAGCCGGTACACACCGTCTACGTCCCGGCCGACCGCTTCACCCCGGACTTCGCCGCCGACTGGGGTGCCCATGCCCTGGCTGCAGCCGATGCCCACGGCGGACTGGAACGGCTCGGCACCCTACTCGGCCAGGACCCGGCACTGGCTGGCGCCGTCGCATCCCGCGTCGCCGCGAAGCTGGCCAGCGAGCCGATCGAGGACCTCCGGCTGGACTTCGAGGACGGCTACGGGGACCGAGGTGACGACGCCGAGGACGCCGACGCCGTCGCGGCCGCGGCCGCCGTTGCCGCCGCCGTGGCGGACGGCAGTGCCCCGCCGTTCATCGGGATCCGGTTCAAGTGCTTCGAGGCGCCCACCCGTGCCCGCGGGCTGCGCACGCTGGACCTGTTCGTGTCCGGCCTCGCGGCCGCCGGCGAGCTCCCCGAAGGCCTGGTCCTCACCCTGCCCAAAGTCACCACCGTGGCCCAGGTGCAGGCTATGGACTACGCCGTGTCCCGGCTGGAGGAACTCCACTCGCTGCCCGCCGGACGCCTACGGTTTGAAGTGCAGGTGGAAACGCCGCAGCTGATCCTGGGCCCGGACGGCACCTCCCCGGTGGCGCAGCTGCCGCACGCCGTCCCCGGGCGGATCAGCGCCCTGCACTACGGCACCTACGACTACTCGGCGTCCCTGCAGATTTCAGCCGAATACCAGTCCATGGAACATCCGGTGGCTGATTACGCCAAAGAGGTGATGCAGCTTGCCGTCGCCGGCACCGGCATCCGGCTCTCCGACGGATCCACCAACATCATCCCGGTGGGCGAGAACGTGGAACAGGCCTGGCGGCTCCACGGCCGGCTGGTCCGCCGCTCACTGGAGCGCGGCTACTACCAGGGCTGGGATCTTCACCCTGCACAGCTGCCGAGCCGCTTCGCCGCCACCTACGCGTTCTACCGGCAGGGGCTTCCCGCCGCCGCCGCGCGGCTCCGCAACTATGCGGAGCGCACCGAAGGCGGCGTTATGGATGAACCCGCCACCGCACGCGCACTGGCAGCCTTCGTGCTGCGGGGCATCCAGTGCGGTGCTGCCGGCGCAGACGAAGTCCTGGAGCTGACCGGCATTGGCTTGCCCCAGCTGACCGTCCTGGCACACCCCCGGCTGGCACAGCCCGCCGCCTCCCACAACCACTGACCCATTCACTGACCCTTCTCAAAGGAGCGGACCCATGAGCAACTACTTTTCACCCGAAGGCGGCCTGCCGCCCCAGACCCAGCTCCTCACCGACCGCGCCGTGGTCAAAGAGGCCTACACGGTCATCCCGAAGGGGGTGCTGCGCGACATCGTCACCAGCAACCTTCCCGGCTGGACCAAGACACGCGCGTGGATCATCGCCCGGCCCATCGCCGGCTTCGCCACGACGTTCTCGCAACTGATCGTGGAAGTAGCGCCCGGCGGCGGCAGCGACAAGCCCGAGGCGGAGGCCGGCGTCGAGGGCGTCATCTTCCTCACCAAGGGAGAACTGACCCTGACCCTCGACGGCGAAATCCACCACCTTGAGACCGGCGGCTACGCCTACCTCGCCGCCGGCTCGGACTGGAAGGTCTCCAACGATGCTCCCTCGGAGGCTGTCAGTTTCCAGTGGATCCGGAAGGCCTATGAGCCGCTGGAAGGCTTCACGGCAAAATCATTCGTGACCCGCGACCAGGACGTCGAGCCGCGGCCCATGCCGGACACCAACGGCGCCTGGGCCACCACCCGCTTCGTGGACCCGGACGACCTCGCCCACGACATGCACGTCAACATCGTCACGTTCCAGCCCGGCGGGTCCATCCCGTTCGCCGAAACCCATGTGATGGAACACGGGCTCTTCGTCCTGGAGGGCAAGGCTGTCTACCGCCTCAACGACGACTGGGTGGAAGTCGAGGCGGGCGACTTCATGTGGCTGCGCGCCTTCTGCCCGCAGGCCTGCTACGCCGGCGGGCCGGGCCCATTCCGCTACCTGCTCTACAAGGACGTCAACCGCCAGATCCGCCTCACGTAAGACCAATCCACGCCATGGAGTCCGCCCCGCAGGCCGGGGCGGACCCCTTCGTGGTTCCGGGCCATACGGCGCTCCGGAGCCATCCGCGGTGCCAGAACCGTGACCCCTTGTGGCCCCCGCGAGGCTTGCTAGCCTGAGCGTGTGAAGTACGAATCCCTGTCGATCGGAATGCTCCTTGGTGCGGCCCTCGGCTTCGCCATCGGAGCCACCACCGTCGACCAGCCGTTCACGGGCCTGTTGATCGGCATTGGGCTCGGCGCCCTCGTCGGCCTGGCGGCCCGAAAGGACCCCCGCAAGGGTAGATAAATCCCCCGGGCTGTTTCCCACACGCCCCGGACTGCCCCGCCCTGAAACGCCGGACCCGAAACACGGGATTCGCACGAGCCTCCCCCGCAGCCCACACCCCGCGTTCACCCGCCGCGCTTCCACGCACCCCTTGACTCCCCCGCCCTACCTTCCCTACACTTTTCATAAAGCAGAATCTTAATTCCACAAAGTGGAAATCAATACTGTGGAAATTATCACAGTGGAATTCATTCAGGAAAGGTAGCCGGGCAACGACGCCCGGGATCCAGCTCCCACCCAGACCGGAAAGAACCCGCCATGACGTATTCAGTGAACTGCTCCATCCTGCTGACCGAACTGCCCCTCCTCGAGCGCCCCGCCGCGGCGAAGGCTGCCGGCTTTGACGCCGTCGAGTTCTGGTGGCCGTTCGCAACATCAGTCCCCGGCGACGCCGAGATCACCCGCTTCGAACGGGCCATCATCGACGCCGGCGTGCAGCTCACGGGCCTGAACTTCAACGCCGGCGACATGCCCGGCGGCGACCGCGGCCTGGTCTCCTGGCCGGCACGCTCCACCGAATTCCAGGACAACATCGACGTCGTCGCCGGCATCGGTGAGCGCCTCGCCTGCAAGGCCTTTAACGCCCTCTACGGCAACCGCATTGCCGGCGAATCCGCTGAGCGGCAGGACGCCATCGGCGCGGAAAACCTGGCGACGGCGGCCGCCGGCGTCGCCCGCATCGGCGGCACGGTGCTCCTGGAACCCGTCAGCGGCGCCCCCAAGTACCCGCTCCTCAAGGCCCAGGACGCCCTCGACGTCATTGCCCGGGTCAAGCAGGAATCCGGCGCCGAGAACATCAAGCTCCTCGCCGACTTCTACCACCTGGCGGCCAACGGCGACGACGTCGCCGCCGTCATCGAAAAGCACGCCAAGGACTTCGGCCACATCCAGATCGCCGACAACCCCGGCCGCGGGGCTCCCGGATCCGGGCAGCTTCCCCTCGGCGAATGGATCGCCCGCAGCCGCGCACTCGGCTACATGGGATACATCGGCCTGGAATACAAGGAGCCGGCGGCGACCGCGTTCAGCTGGGCCATCCGCCAGCGCGTCTCCCGGTAGCCAACCCCTAAACAACACACCCGCGCTAAAACCGCATCCAAAGACTTCAGAAAGAGAACCACTATGAGCAACGTTGCAGTCATCGGGCTCGGAATCATGGGCCTGCCCATGGCCATCAACCTGGTCAAGGCCGGCCACACCGTGACCGGCTTCAACCGCAGCCAGGACAAGATCGACAAGCTCGTCTCCGAAGGTGGCACGGGTGCCGCGAGCATCGCGGAGGCCGTCAGGGACGCCGACGTCGTCATCACCATGGTGCCGGACTCCCCTGATGTTGAGGGCGTCGTCAGCGGCAAGGACGGCGTCTTCGCCAACGCCAAGAAGGGGGCGCTGTGGATCGATGCCAGCAGCATCCGCCCGGATGTCGCCAAGCGCCTCGCCGATGACGCCCGCGCCGCCGGGATCCGTCCCCTCGACGCCCCGGTGTCCGGCGGCGAACAGGGCGCCATCGATGCGGCCCTGTCCATCATGGTGGGCGGCGAAACGGTAGATTTCGAGGACGCTCGGGATGTCCTTGACGCAGTGGGCAAGACCATCGTCCATGTCGGCCCCTCCGGCTCCGGCCAGACCGTCAAGGCAGCCAACCAGCTGATCGTCGCGGTCAATATCGAGGTCCTTGCGGAGGCCATCGCCTTCCTTGAGGCTTACGGCGTGGACACGGACGCCGCCCTCAAGGTCCTCGGCGGCGGCCTGGCCGGCTCCAAGGTCCTGGACCAGAAGGGCCAGAAGATGCTCGACCGCAACTTCGATCCCGGCTTCCGCCTGGCCCTGCACCACAAGGACCTCGGCATCGTCACCTCCGCGGCCCGCGAGGCGAACGTCGCCGTCCCCCTCGGCGCCGTCGTCGCGCAACTCGTCGCCGCCACCGTCAACCAGGGCGACGGCGGCCTGGACCACTCCGGCCTCTTCAAGCAGGTCCTCCAGCTCAGCGGCCGCAGCTAGCCCCTACGCCGCGGGCCCACCCGAATCCGGACCAGCCCCACCCACACACGCTCACATCCGCCGTCGTCCATCACGACGCCGGCACCTCAAGCACACCCAAAAACAGACTTTCAAGGAGCACACCATGACGAAGATGCGCACTGTAGACGCAGCCGTCGCCATCCTGGAGAAGGAGGGCGCCACCGAGGCGTTCGGCCTGCCAGGCGCGGCGATCAACCCGTTCTACTCGGCCATGAGGGCCCACGGCGGCATCCGCCACACCCTGGCCCGCCACGTCGAAGGCGCCAGCCACATGGCCGACGGGTACTCCCGGGCCAAGGACGGCAACGTCGGCATCTGCATCGGCACCTCCGGCCCCGCCGGCACGGACATGATCACCGGCCTGTACGCGGCGTGGGCCGATTCCATTCCGATGCTCTGCATCACCGGCCAGGCACCTGTTGCCAAGCTGCACAAGGAGGACTTCCAGGCCGTGGACATCGAGTCCATCGCCAAGCCCGTCACCAAGCTGGCCATGACCATCCTCGAACCGGGCCAGGTCCCCGGCGCCTTCCAGAAGGCCTTCCAGCTGATGCGCTCAGGCCGCCCGGGCCCGGTCCTGCTGGACCTGCCGATCGATGTGCAGATGGCCGAGATCGAATTCGACATCGACACCTACGAGCCACTGCCCGTGGAAAAGCCCAAGGCCAGCCGGAAGCAGCTGGACAAGGCACTGGACATGCTCACCGCGGGCGGGCGCCCGGTGATCGTGGCCGGCGGCGGCATCATCAATGCCGGCGCCTCCGGGCAACTGGTGGAACTGGCTGAGCTGCTGAACGTCCCGGTGATCCCCACCCTGATGGGCTGGGGCGCCATCCCTGATGACCACGAACTCATGGCCGGCATGGTGGGCCTGCAGACCAGCCACCGCTACGGCAACGAGAACTTCCTGCGCAGCGACTTCGTGATCGGGATCGGCAACCGCTGGGCCAACCGCCACACCGGCGGGCTGGACACCTATACCGCCGGGCGCACGTTCGTGCACATCGACATCGAGCCCACCCAGATTGGCCGCGTATTTTCCCCGGACTTCGGCATTGCCTCCGACGCCGGGGCCGCCTTGGACGGGCTGCTGGAACTGGCCCGGGAACGCCGCGCCGCCGGGTCATTGCCGGACTACAGCGCCTGGGTTACCGAATGCTCCGAACGCAAAGCCACCCTGCACCGCAAGACCCACTTCGACAACGTGCCGATCAAGCCCCAGCGCGTGTACGAGGAGATGAACAAGGCATTCGGCAAGGACACCACCTACGTGTCCACGATCGGGCTGTCGCAGATCGCCGGTGCCCAGATGCTGCACGTTTTCGGCCCGCGCAAGTGGATCAACGCCGGACAGGCAGGCCCCCTGGGCTGGACGGCCCCCGCGGCGCTGGGCGTGGTTCGCGGCAAGCCGGACCAGACCGTTGTTGCCCTGTCAGGTGACTACGACTTCCAGTTCATGATCGAAGAACTGGCCGTGGGCGCACAGTTCAACCTGCCGTACATCCACGTGGTGGTCAACAACTCCTACCTGGGGCTGATCCGCCAGTCCCAGCGCGGGTTCAACATGGAACAAAACGTGTCCTTGGCGTTCGAGAACATCAACTCCACCGAACTCTCCGAAACCGCCAGAGGCTACGGCGTGGACCACATCAAAGTGGCAGAGGGCCTGGGCTGCAAAGCCATCCGGGTGGAAACCCCTGAGGACCTGCCGGCCGCGTTCGACAAGGCCATGGCCCTCATGGGCGAGTTCCAGGTTCCCGTCGTGGTCGAAGTGATCCTGGAGAAGATCACCAACATCTCCATGGGCACCGAGATCAACGCCGTCAACGAGTTCGAGGCCCTGGCCGAGACCGCCGAAGACGCCCCGACCGCCATCCTGGCCCTGCAGGCCTGAGATGCGGGTGGTCATTGCGCCGGACAAGTTCAAAGGCTCGCTCTCGGCCCCGGACGTCGCCCGGCACCTTGAAACGGGGCTCCAGAGGGCATGCGGAGGCAACCTGGAGGTACTGCGGATTCCCGTGGCCGACGGCGGCGAGGGCACCCTCGATGCCGCCGTCGGCTCCGGCTTCACCCGCCGCAGCGCCGTCGTCAGCGGCCCCACCGGCGCCCCGCTCCGAGCAGAGTTCGCGGTCCGCGGCCGCGCGGCGGTCATTGAGATGGCCGCCGCATCCGGCCTCGCCGTCCTGCCGGACGGCGTCAAGGACTCCAAAGGCGCCACCAGCCTTGGCACCGGGGAACTGATCCGGGCAGCGCTCGACGCCGGGTGCCGGCAGATCATTCTGGGCGTCGGCGGCAGCGCCAACACCGACGGCGGAGCCGGGCTCCTGCAGGGACTCGGCGCCAGATTCCTCGACGCCGACGGTGGTGTTCTGCCGCCCGGCGGCGCGGCCCTCGCCCGGCTGGCCTGGATCGACTTCTCCGGGTTCGATTCCCGCCTGGACGGGGCACGTTTCGTGCTCGCCAGCGACGTGGACAACCCGCTGCTCGGCGCCCAGGGTGCCGCGGCGATCTTCGGCCCGCAGAAGGGCGCTACGCCTGAGGACGTAGCGGTCCTCGACGCCGCACTGACCCACTTTGCAGACGTGCTCGGGGCCGAAATCGGGCCGCGCGCAGGGAAAGCCGCCGGGGCGCCGGGCGCCGGGGCAGCCGGCGGCGTGGGCTACGCCGCGATCGCGGTTCTGGCCGCGACCCGCCGGCCGGGCATCGACGTGGTCCTTGAATTCACCGGGCTGGCGGAGCGGCTGGCCGGCGCGGACCTGGTGATCACGGGCGAAGGCAGCCTCGACGAGCAGAGCCTGCTGGGCAAGACACCAATGGGCGTTGCAAGGGCGGCTGCACGGGCCGGCGTGCCGGTGGTGGCCGTCTGCGGCCGTACCACGCTGACGCGGGAACAGCAGGCGGATTCCGGATTCCGGCAGGTCTACCCGCTGACATCGCTCGAGGCCAATGTAGAAATATGTATAGCCGAACCAAGACCCCTGCTTGAGCAACTGGGAAAGCAAATCGGCGCGGAACTGCCGGGCCTGGTGCCCGCCAGCATTGCGCCGGGGAACAGTGCCCGCACAAAGGAGACCCTCAATGTCTGAAAACAGCTTTGACCTCGTCATCCGGGGCCGGCGCATTCTCACCACCGCCGGTCTCGCAGCCCGCGAGGTCGGTGTGCGCGGCGGGAAGATCGTCGCCATCGAGCCGCTCGGCAACGGACTTGCCGGCACGGAGGTGATCGAGCTCGCCGACGACGAAACGCTCATTCCGGGGCTGGTGGACACGCACGTGCACGTCAACGAGCCCGGCCGCACCGAGTGGGAGGGCTTCGCGTCCGCCACCCGGGCGGCCGCGGCCGGCGGCGTCACCACCATCATCGACATGCCGCTGAACAGCATCCCGCCCACCACCACGGTGGAAGGCTTGAAACTCAAGCGCGAGGTGGCCGAGGACCAGGCGTTCGTGGACGTGGGCTTCTGGGGCGGAGCCGTCCCCGGCAACAAGCACGAACTGCGGCCGCTGCACGACGAGGGCGTCTTCGGCTTCAAATGCTTCCTGCTGCACTCCGGTGTGGACGAGTTCCCGCACCTGGAAGCGGACGAGATGGAAGAGGACATGGCCGAGCTGAAGTCCTTCGACTCGCTCATGATCGTTCATGCCGAGGACTCCCACGCGATCGACCACGCACCCCACCCGGGCGGCGACCACTACTCCACGTTCCTGGCGTCCCGCCCCCGCGGCGCCGAGAACAAGGCCATCGCCGAGGTCATTGAACGGGCCCGCTGGACCGGCGCCCGCGCCCACATCCTGCACCTGTCCTCCTCCGACGCGCTCCCCATGATCGCCACCGCCAAGCGCGACGGCGTCCACCTCACCGTCGAAACGTGCCCGCACTACCTGACGCTGACGGCCGAGGAAATCCCGGACGGCGCAACGGCCTACAAGTGCTGCCCGCCGATCCGCGAAGCCTCCAACCGCGAACTGCTGTGGGCAGGCCTGCAGGACGGCACCATCGACTGCATCGTCTCGGACCACTCGCCCTCCACCCTGGATTTGAAAGACCTGGAAAACGGCGACTTCGCCGTGGCCTGGGGCGGTGTCTCCTCGCTGCAGCTGGGCCTGTCGCTGATCTGGACCGAGGCCCGGCACCGCGGCATCTCCCTGGAGCAGGTGGTTTCCTGGATGGCCGAGAAGCCGGCAGCCCTGGCACGCATCTCAACCAAGGGCCAGCTCGCGCTGGGGTACGACGCCGACTTCGCCGTCTTTGCGCCCGACGAAGCCTTCGTCGTGGATGTGTCCCAGCTCAAGCACAAGAACCCCATCACGCCCTACGACGGCAAGGCACTCTCGGGTGTGGTCCGGAAAACATTCCTGCGCGGCACCCTGATCGATGGCCAGACCCCCGGCGGAAAGCTCATCCGCCGCGGCGGAGTATGAGCCAGGCGGCCGTGGCCGGTGCCGGACACAACGTGCACGGAAGGGCCCGGCAAGCCAGCCGCGGCCAGGCCCTTCCCGCACGGGCCCGGCACGCCGCCCTCACCGCGAAGGGTCTGGCCGTCTGGGTCACCCTGCCGGAAGCCACCGACTGTGACCCGGCCGTACTGGCCCGCGCGGCCGAGCTCGTGCTCGCCCGCGCCCTCAGATGTGCCCCGGAGGCGGAAGTCCACTTTAGGCCCGCCGCCGGAGCCGCAACGTCCGCTGTCGTCCGGTCCCCGGAAGACAGCACCCCCGCGGGAACCGCACCAGAGGTTCCCGCGGGGGACACCACCGGCGACGACGGCGGCGCGGGCCCGGCGCCCGCCCCCGGCAGCATCAGCCGGCTCGCCGTCGACCTCGCGGCCGGGGACGCCAAGCTCGATGGCGAGCCGGTGCCCCTGACCGAGCTGGAGTTCACCCTCCTAAGATGCCTCGTGCAGAACTGCTCCCGCACGGTCAGCCGGCAGGAGCTGCAGCATTGCCTCGACGCATTCGATACCCCGGGTGCGGCAACACGGTCCATCGACGTGTACGTCGGCCGGTTACGCCGGAAACTCAAAGGCTGCCGGCACGCCGTCGTCACCGTCCGCAGTGGCGGCTATCGCTTCGTCCCCGGCCCGCGGGCAACGGTGCGCGGACCGGCGGAATACAGCATCTGAGTTCCCTCCCGTCACTATCCCGACCCCCGATCAAAGGAACCGCATGCAGTCCACAACTGCCACCAAACTGCACAGCACCACCAGACTGCACAGGACGACCAAACTCAACAGCACCACCAGACTGCACAGTGGGACTCCCGCGCCCGGATTCACGCTGTCCGACGCTGCGGGGCACCGGATTTCCCTGGCCGATTTCCGCGGCAAGAGCGTCATTGTCTATTTCTACCCCCGCGCTGCCACCCCTGGCTGCACGGCCGAGGCCTGCGACTTCCGCGACAGCCTTGCGGCCCTCCAGGGCGCGGGCTTCGCGGTCCTGGGTATCTCACCTGACGCACCGGAGGCCCTGTCCGCCTTCACCGCGGAACATGCACTCACGTTCCCGCTGCTCGCCGACGAGGACCACGCCACGGCCCTGGCGTACGGGGCGTGGAGTGAGAAGCTGGTGGACGGCGAAGTCCGCGAAGGAACCGTCCGCTCCACCGTGGTTGTCGGCCCCGACGGGAATGTGGTCCTGGCGCAGTACCAGGTCAGCGCGCAGGGCCACGTCCGGGCGCTGCGGGAGGCGCTCGGCATCTAGGGGCCCGCCGGATGGTCCGCGCTGCTCTGGGATTTCCGCGCCGCCTTGGGGCGAGGGATCCGCGGTGCGATGGTCCGATTCTGCCGCGGTTATCCGGAAACGCCTCGCTAGAACTCGCTAAAAGAGGGCGCCCGCCACCGCCTGCGTCAGCTGATGAATCACCTCGGTGCGTTCCGGATCGTCGCTCAGGCCCTGGCCCTTGGTGTAGATGACGAGGGCGTAGGCGGCGTCGCCTTGCGTGAGGATGGCGGCGTCGTGCAGTTCACCGCCCAGGAGCCCGTACTTGTGGAAGACCGTGATCCCTGCCGGCGCTGCGGCGGGAATGAGCGTTTCGTAGTTGGTGTCCTGCATATAGGACAGCAGTTGGGCGGTGTTCCCGGCATTCAGGAGCGTCCCGGAGTAGAGGCGGGAGACGATCGTCGCCATTTCCGCCGGTGTCAGCGTGTTGGTTGTCGGGTCATAGCTCACGCCCAGCGAGGCCGCGTACTCCGTCAGTTCCTCGTGGCCCACGGCATTCATGATCAGCGACCACGAGTCGTTGTCACTCTGCTGGATCATCTCCCGGAGCTGGAATCCGGCGGTGTAGCTGCCTAAGGGGTCATCGAGGGTGGCCGCTCCGGTTTCTACCAGGTGGTAGTAGGCCGCCGCGGCCAGGACTTTGGCGGTGCTCGCGGCCACGAACTTATCCCGGACCCCATATTCGTTGACGTCCGCGGAGCCGGCGTTCTGGGAGAGGTCGACCACCGCCACGCCGATCTGGTATTGGCTGTTGGCATCGAGAATCGCCTGGATGCGCGCGCCCAGTGCCGCGTCGACTTTTCGGGCAGCCGGGGCGGCCGCCTCGGGGCTGGATGAGGGCGAGGCACTGGCCTCCCCAGTCGTCGCGGCAGACGTCGTTGTGAGATCTGCCGCCGTCGAGCGGTCCGCGAAGGAATAGATGCCTAGGGCCAGTACGAGGGCCAGCACCGCGGCACAGACCACCTGAATCCGGGCCCGGAACCGGGCAGGCGTTGGCTGCCGTCCCGTGGCCGTGCGCCGGGATCCGAAACGTGGCTGTCGTGGAGTTTGCTGTTCCATAATGGCTCCAAGTTAAGCACGGCAGCTATGCGGCACCTATGAATGAGCTGTCAGGGCCCGAGCCTGGCAAGCCGTCCGGGACGGGTTCTTGATAGTCTCAGGCGGCGGTATGCAGCACCGGAATAGAGCCCCGGGCCACGATGTTGTGCATCACAGACCCGTTGTCCACTCCCGAAGGATCACCATGAGCGCAAACATGACCGTCAAGCTTCAGCCCGGCACACCGGCCCCGGATTTCACGCTGCCGGACGCCGAAGGCAAGCCGGTTGCCCTCGCCGATTACCGCGGCAAGAACGTCATTGTGTACTTCTACCCGCAGGCCGCCACCCCGGGCTGCACCACCGAGGCCTGCGACTTCCGCGACAACCTCGCGTCCCTGCAGGGCTCAGGCTACGAAGTCCTGGGCATCTCCCCCGACGCCCCCGAGGCCCTGGCCCACTTCACCGGAGACTTCGCCCTGACCTTCCCGCTCCTGGCCGACGAGGACCACGCCGTCGCCCTGGCCTACGGCGCCTGGGGCGAGAAGCTGATCCAGGGTGAGGTCACGGAGGGCATCGTACGCTCCACCGTGGTGCTGGACCCCGAGGGCAAGGTGACGCTGGCGCAGTACCAGGTCAAGGCCCAGGGCCACGTGGCGGCGCTGAAGGAAGCGCTGGGCGCCTAACAGGGCACGGCTCTCTCCCGCCGCCGGCCTCGCCGCGCGCCGGATGGCTCGGTAGGCTCGGTCCATCGGCGCCGGGCATCCGGCCGGACAGAAGGCGGTACAGCGTGGCGAACGGCACCAAGCAGGATCCCTGGCAGCTCAAGACGGCCCCGGGCACTTCGGAGTATTCGATGTACCGCGACGAGGAGTCCGATCCCCCGGCGCTGGTGTGCCAGGTCGGTTCCACCACCCTCAAATACCACCTCCGGGCGCTGGATGACCTGCACCTGTGGCTGATGGAGAAGGTGGACTGGGTTCCGCTGGGCGCCGCCGACGAAAACAAGCCGGCAGCGGAGGGGTCAGTGGAAGCCTGGGGCCGCGACCCGGAAAACCCCGTGGGCGGGTGGTACGGGTTGCGCAAAGGCTACCGGGGACGGTTCGGGATGTACCTGCCGCCCCTGCTCGAAGCCTTGGGCCTCGTGGAACTGACCCACGACAAACGCAATAACAGCGTGCGTGCGATCATCGCGGACGCGTCCGGACCGGCGTCGCCCGCCTGAGCTACACCTTGGTCCCCGCCACCACCGTGGCGGTCGACCGGAGCCGGATCGCGTCGTCGTGCTCATAGCGGCCCAGCAGCGCGAACACGTCCTGGCGGATCAGGTCCCGCGACGCCTCGTCCGCCTTGGCCAGGCCCATCGCCACTGTGGTCGCGATGTCAGTCATGAACTCCCAGTAGCTCTCGGGAGAGTCGTGCACCTGATCGGTGCTGACCTGGCGCTCGGTCACCTCGACCAGACCGGCGTCCTTGAACATCCGGGTCATGAAACCGGTTGGTGCGCAGCGGAACAGCCCGGGAGTGCCCGCCGGCGGAATGGGCAGTTCCCGGTGCCGGGCGATCGTGCCCAGGATCAGGCTGGCCCAGGGGTTGGCCGCAGCGCGCCCCCAGACGACGACGCCAACGCGGGCACCCGGCTTGGCGGTGCGTGCCATCTCCGCCATGGCCGCGGACATCACCGGAAAAAACATCAGGCCGAAGCTGCAGTACACGGCGTCGAACGTGCTGTCCGCGAAGGGCATAGCGGCAGCGTCGCACACCTCAAAGTCCACGTTGGTCAGGCCCCGGGCCGATGCCTTCTCCTCGGCCACGCGGAGCATCCCCGCCGAGATATCGGCCAAGACCACGCTGCCCTCCGGCACTCTCTCGGCCACCGTGAGACCGGGTTCCCCCGAGCCCGCCGCGACATCCAGCACCCGGGAGTCGGGGCGCAGCGGCAGCTGTTTGAGGAGTGCGTCCCCGAACGGCGCCTGCCAGCCGACCAGTTCAGCGTCCCACTTGTGCCAGCCCGCCGAGAACTCATCCCAGATCATGCGCTGCTCGTCGCGAATGCGGGCGGCTGAGGCTAACATGGCGGTTCCTTAGCTCGTCTGTACGTAGCCCTAGTCTGCTCCGGGAACCGGGCCCCGGCAATGAGTCCAAGGGCAGTAGGCTTAATGGCATGTCTTCCCACGAAACCCCCGGCACAGCAGGCAACGACCCCCACCGGGAGCCTGCCCCCGGCAACGTTCCGGGGAACGTTCCGGAGCGCCGCGCGGTCACCGTGCGCCGGGCACCGAAATATGTTCCCTTCCTGATCCTGGGCGGGCTGGTGGGCGTGGCCGTCGCGGCCATCATCGCCTACGCCCTTCCCGGCGACGAGGGCTATGACGCTGGCTCGGTGTTCGGCTTCTTCATGGTCCTTTGCGCGGCCGGCGGCGTCATCCTGGGTGCCTTGGTCGCGCTGGTCCTGGACCGCATGAGCGTCCGCCGCGCCGAGCGCGCCGTCGTCGAGTCCGCACCGGACGCCGACGACGACCGCGCCTGAGCCGCGTCTCGACCCCGCCGCCTCAACCCCGCCCCAACAGGGCGGCAGGTCATAAACCGGCCGCCGGAAAAGTCTTAGCGCACATCGTGAGATAATCGACCAGTGGCACGCGGCGATGGAAAACTTTCTCATGATCTTCTCCCAGGCGAAAAAGGCCCTCAGGACGCATGCGGCGTCTTCGGGGTCTGGGCACCCGGTGAAGAAGTAGCAAAACTCACCTACTACGGGCTGTATGCACTGCAGCACCGCGGCCAGGAGTCGGCTGGTATTGCAACCAGCGACGGCAAGCGGATTAACGTCTACAAGGACATGGGCCTCGTTTCCCAGGTCTTCGACGAGACGACCCTGAACACCCTGACCGGGCACCTGGCCGTCGGCCACTGCCGCTATTCCACTACGGGTGCGAGCCACTGGGCCAACGCCCAGCCCACCTTGGGCGCGACCACCACGGGTACCGTGGCCCTCGCCCACAACGGCAACCTGACCAACACGGCCGAGCTCAAGGCAATGATCGAGGACCGCAACGGCGGAAACCTCAGCGGCGAGATGAAACAGGGCAACACCTCGGACACGGCCCTGGTCACCGCACTCCTGGAGGGCGAAGAGGGCAAGTCCCTTGAGCAGACCGCCATGGAGCTGCTGCCCAAGATCAAGGGCGGCTTCTGCTTCGTCTTCATGGATGAGGGCACCCTCTATGCGGCCCGGGACACCTACGGCATCCGCCCGCTCTGCCTGGGCCGGCTGGAACGCGGCTGGGTGGTGGCTTCGGAGCAGTCCGCCCTCGCCACCGTCGGCGCCAGCTTTATCCGCGAAATCGAACCCGGCGAGTTCATCGCGATCGACGAGGACGGCGTCCGCTCGCAGCGCTTCGCCGAGGCGACGCCGGCCGGCTGCGTTTTCGAATACGTTTACCTCGCCCGCCCGGACGCCTCCATTGCGGGCCGTTCGGTGTACGAATCCCGTGTGGAAATGGGCCGCCAGCTGGCCCGCGAAAACACCCAGGAAGCGGACATCGTCATCCCCGTGCCGGAATCGGGCACCCCCGCGGCCGTGGGCTACGCCGAGGAATCCGGCATCCCCTTCGCGCACGGCTTCGTCAAGAACTCCTACGTGGGCCGCACGTTCATCCAGCCCTCGCAGACGCTGCGCCAGCTCGGCATCCGGCTCAAGCTCAACGCCCTCGAATCCGTGATCCGCGGCAAGCGTGTTGTGGTGGTGGATGACTCGATCGTCCGCGGCAATACCCAGCGCGCCATCGTGCGGATGCTCCGGGAAGCCGGCGCCGCAAGCGTCCACATCAAGATTTCCTCACCGCCGGTCAAGTGGCCCTGCTTCTACGGCATCGACTTCGCCTCCCGCGCGGAACTGATCGCCAACGGCGCCACCATCGATGAAATCACCCAGGCAATCGGCGCCGACTCGCTCGCCTACATTTCCGAAGACGGCATGATCGACGCCACCCGGCAGCCGCGTGAGCGTCTTTGCACCGCCTGCTTCACCGGCAAGTACCCGATCGAGCTGCCCGGCGCGGACAAGCTCGGCAAGAACCTGCTCGAGCGCACGGACCTCGGCGGGCTGCCGTCAACCCCCGCTCCGGCCTCCGCCGGCACGGCGTCCGCGGCTGCGGCATCGGAGTCCGACGCCGAACCGGGCACCGCGATCTCGGACGATCCCGCCGAGAAGGCCGGTGCCACCGGGTGCGATCCGGGGCCGGACTCCGAATTCGAAGAACTGCTCACCGATGCCGACCGCGTCACCACAGCCGACAAGAAAGAGCCAGTATGACTTCCGCCTCCCCGGCCGCTGACATGAACGCCGCCCAAAACACCGGCATCACCTACGCCTCCGCAGGCGTCGACGTCGAAGCGGGAGACCGCGCCGTCGAACTCATGAAGGGCGCCGTCAAGGCAACCCACAACGCCTCGGTGATCGGCGGCGTCGGCGGGTTCGCCGGCCTCTATGACGTCTCCCGGCTGCTCACCTACAAGCGCCCGCTGCTGGCCACCTCCACCGACGGCGTCGGCACCAAGGTGGCAATCGCCCAGGCCATGGACATCCACGACACCATCGGCTTCGACCTCGTCGGCATGGTTGTGGACGACATCGTCGTCGTGGGCGCCGAGCCGCTCTACATGACCGACTACATCGCCTGCGGCAAGGTGGTCCCGGAGCGGATCGCCGACATTGTCCGCGGCATCGCGGCCGCCTGCTCGGTCGCCGGCACCGCCCTGGTGGGCGGCGAAACCGCCGAGCACCCGGGCCTCCTCGGCGAGCATGAGTACGACGTCGCCGGCGCCGCCACCGGTGTTGTCGAGGCCGACGCGCTGCTCGGCCCGGACCGTGTCCGCGCCGGCGACGTGGTGATCGGCATGGCCTCCTCCGGCCTGCACTCCAACGGCTACTCGCTGGTCCGCCGCGTCATCAACCACGCCGGCTGGGCCCTGGACCGCCAGGTCTCCGAACTCGGCCGCACCCTGGGCGAGGAGCTCCTCGAGCCCACCCGGGTCTACGCCGCTGACTGCCTGGACCTGGCCCGCACTTTCCCGGTCAACGGCTCAGCAGCCGGCAGGGCGGTGCACGGCTTCAGCCACGTGACCGGCGGCGGCCTCGCGGCCAACCTCGCCCGGGTCCTCCCGCAGGGCCTGCTGGCCACCGTGGACCGCTCCACCTGGGAACTCCCGGCTATCTTCAAGCTGGTGGCCGAGCTCGGCAACGTCCCGCTGGCCGATCTGGAGCGCACCCTGAACCTGGGCGTGGGCATGGTCGCCATCGTTTCGCCGGAAGCGGCCGACGCCGCCGTCAACCGGCTCAACGACCGCGGCCTGCCGTCCTGGATCATGGGCACCGTCAACGAGAACTCCGACTCGGTCATCAAGACGGGTCCGGACTACGTCCAGGGCGCGAAGGGCGTCGACGGCGGCGCCGTCCGGCTGGTCAACGCCTACGCCTAAGGGTTCCTAACCCCCATCGAGTGCTCCATAACTGCCGTTTTGAGACCTGAAAACGGCAGTTGTGGAGCACTCGATGGTTAAGGCCTAGACCTCCAGCAGGCTGAAGACGCCGCCCTGCGGGTCCTGGAGCGTGGCGATCGTGCCGGCTTCCTCGACCTCGTCCGGTTCGATCAGTACGACACCGCCCGCGGCCACCGCTGCCTGCACCGCCTTCGCGACATCGGAGACGCCGAAATAGACCTGCCATCCCGGCTCGAGGGTGCCCTGCGCGTCGCCGGGAACCCGGGCGATGCCGGCCACCTCGGTGCCGCCCACCATGAGCGTGGTGTACGTGCCGCCGTCGTCCTGGGGGTATTCCGTCACCTCGTGCCCGAAGAGCTGCTGGAAGAAGCCGACGGCGGCCTGCGGCTCCGGCGTCAGCAGCTCGGCCCAGGCCAAAGTACCCGGTTCCTGGCTCCGGCCGGCTCCGAAATGGCTGCCCGCCTGCCAGGCCCCTGTGGTTCCGCCGCCGGGCGGGGCGAAGAAGACCATGACGCCGGTGTCTCCGATCGCCTCGGGGCCGAATTCAAGGTTTCCCGGGGAATGGGCCAGTTCGCCAGCCAGATCCCCGGCGTCCTCGACCGCGAAATATACGTTCCACCGGCCCGGTTCGCCCGCGGCTTCCTGCTCGGCGTTCTGCGGCGCGAGCACCGTGACCAAGGCATCGCCGAGGAAGGCTTTGGCGTAACTCCGCCCGTCCGGGGTGGGCAGGTCCTCGTACCGCCAGCCGAAAACCTCCGCGTAGAAGGCCTTGGCTGCCTCCACATCGCTGGTCTGGAGGTCCGTCCAGCAGAGCTCACCCTCAGCGAATCCTGTGCGCATGGTCATGGCAGTCCTTCCGGGCATCTGGGTCGCATCCGGGAAAATCCGGCACCAACAACCTAGCCCGGGGCCCCGCCGGTGACAACTGCGCCGGCGAAACCATGGCGCACCAAGGGAAACGACGGGCGGTTCGGAGCAGTTCGATCATGGCATGGCTTCGTTCGTGCTCGAAGCCGCTGGCGATGATCTCGTAGATGACGATGCCGGTGTCGTAGGATCGCGCTTCATCAGCCGGGCTTTCATCTCCTGTCGTCGCCAGGGTCCTCGCTGTGGCGGGGATGGCGAGCCTTCTGTAGCTGCCGCAGGTTATGCCCGGGCAGGGGAGATATGGAGTTTTGCTTCGACGGAGAGCAGGTAGCTGCGCTCCTCCGCGGTCAGGAAGGTCGCCGAAGTGTCGGCGGCGAGGTCAGCGTCCCAGATTTCGACAATCATCCGGTGCAGCCTGTCCTGTACCGGCGCCTGGGGGTCGGCCTCAAGGGTCCGGTCAAGAGAAGTGCTCCGCAGCGCTTTGGCCCAGATGGACTCCACGCGTGCGAGGGTTTCGGTGTTCCAGCGGTGCAGGCTTCTGCGGGCAGCCCTGCCGGCAACCGCCGGAATCGTGAGTCCGGCGCCGGCCAGGACGGTCGCGACCAGTTCCAGCTGATGGTATGGGAAATCAGGCCTGACCAGTATGGCCAGAAACGTCAGGTGTCGGGCCAGCAGGGAGAGGCACATCTCGGCCATCACCAGGAAACCCATGATGCAGCCTGCGCCCAGCATGGAGAAACCGACACGGAATGAGCGGCTCATACGCGGAACGTAGCGGAAGCAGATCACGGCAATTTCCGCGCTCATCGAACAGATAAAGAGGGTGAGCATCAGTGAGAACAGGAGAGCCGGGAAGCGGTCCTCATAGATGCCCCAGGCGGGGGTCGTGATGGTGGGTCCGGTGAGAAGGAAGAACGCGGTTTGCAGGGTCAGCGTGAGCGTCAGAGGCAGGGTGCGTGTCCACCAGGACCGGCGACCGCCGGCTTCCGGGGCGATAGCGGCGTATGCAGCGAGGCGCAGATACCAGAGAGAGATGATCATCAGGGAGTTCAGGACCAGTTTGACCAGGTTCATCCCGCCCAAGGCCGTGTCGACGGGAACGTAGACAGCCGGGGACATGAGCAAAGAGCCGACGGCCCCGAACACGGCACAGGAGAACACCAGGTCGGTCCTGTTGCGAAGCAGGGCGGGAATGCGGGCCCCGGCCAACAGGAACAGTGCCGCTGCCATGAGGAACTGCATCATCCGAAGACCGCCCCGAAGTTGCCGGGCTGCGCGTCAGGCCGCTGGCCGGAGCGGCGGATACGGGACGCAAGCCGGTCCGCAAGGAGCTCAGCTGTCACCTCGAGCTCGTCGAACAAGTCGGTACGCTTCAGCGCCGAGACGACGCGCTCCGGATCGAGGTCCGGGAAGAAGGCTTTGGCGTAGTCGTGCGAAAGGTCCTCTTGCTCGTGGCGGAGGACCATGTGGGCAAACTCGTGCAGAACGATCTGCTGTCGGTAGACCTCCGAGGCGGTCTTGGCATGGAAGATGAGGTCCACTGTGTCCAGACCGAACCACAGACCGCAGACCTTGTCCGTCGGGGTGTTGTCCATGGGCTTGATGACAATCCTGCGTCCCCTGGCTGCTTCCAGATGCGCCTGGATGGAACGCATTGAGACCGGCTCAGGCAACTGCAGGCTTTCTTCCGCGGCCTGCGCCTGCTCTCGGGCGACTCTGTAGTCCATGGGCTGCGGGTCCTCCGGATAATCCAATGTGGGCCGGAGATAAACCTACTCCAAAGCAGGACTGTATCAGCGCTGCTCAGCGCCTTGCGTGCCAACCGGCGTGACGCGCCCCTCCGCCAGTTACTCGAGGGCGAGTTAGCCGCCAAGACCGGGAAAACTGTCATCCCCGAATCAATAATCTGAGGCCGTTTACATGCAGATTCCTCCGGTCGTAGGCTTTCTGCCACCTGAATCTGGAGGTCGAAGTGACTACTGCAATTACCGGGATCGGTAACAGCGGCTTCACGACGACGCTGCCGGAGGGCGAATCAGCAGCCTCGATCCTGGCAGATTTGCTCCCTGCCGGCGCGCATTTCGTGAAGGCCTTCGGCACGCTGGCGGGCGGTCGGCTCTTGAACGCCAACGAGGCACGTGCCGTCCCCTAGCAGCGTTAGCCGGTCCCGCGGACGCCGGGCGTGTGGTTTGCTCCGTTCCGGGTATTGCCGAGCGGATCACTTGCCGGGCTGCGGCGCAGGCAAGGTTGGAAACGCTCGGGTACAAGAAAGGCCGCCGGCCACGCCTGAAAACAGGGGTGGCCGGCGGCCTGAAAATCTTTGGCAGGCCCGCAGTGCCGGAAGGATCCCCCGGAGAAAACTGCCGGGGAAGCGTCGACTAACCTATACGACGGGAATCAACCTCGTCGTCGTCGTCTTCCACATCGTCCGCGTACTTATCCACATACGCTGAATAATCCGGCTCGACCGGGTCATCCGCGAAGTGGCTCGTGGCACGACTTCCCGGGCCCGTGAGCTCGCGCTGAAGGGCCGAATAGTCAGTGTTCGGGGAGTAGTACTTGATGTCCCGAGCCTGCTTGGTAGCTTTTGCCTTTTGACGGCCGCGCCCCATGGCGTGACCCCCTTTTGTACTTGGACCGGAGGTGGTCACCTTTGGCGATCGGTGAGGCCCCGGAATGTTTGGTCAATTTGTCGTACACCTAGATTACATGCTTTCGGCGTCAACTGCTCGCCGGCCTGCCCCCTGTGGACACCGTGGCGCCTCCCGCCACGGTGCCCGCGGCCACCGGCACATGCGCCGTGCCGCGCATCTTCGATAGAGTTTCGTGATGTGCGCCCAGAAAAGGGCCGCGACGCCGGGCTTCCAGCCCCGGCGAAGACGCACGGAAGTGGTGAATTTCTCAGTGACTGAAGAGAATCCAAGGCACGACGCCGGGTCCATCCCGCCGCCGCCTTCGAGGCCGCCGACGTCCGCCCTGCCCGTTCTTACAGCCGAACCCGCGCGGTCCACGAATCGTTCGTCGGCGCCCGCAGCGGCGAAGCCCTCGGGCCGCACCTTCGCTGGCAGCATGCGCGCACTCTCGAAGCGAGCGCGCCCCCTGGCCCGCCGAGCCCGCCCCTTGGCCCGACGGCTCCGCCCCGCGGTCCGGCGGATCCGCAGGCAAGGGCCAAAGCGGCTGGGCGTGGCCGCGGCCCTTATCGTCGCGCTTGGGCTTCTGGTCTGGTGGGCTGTGGCCGCATTCGCCGGCAGCAGCCAAGCCCCTGCCGAAGGCGGCAGCCCCACCCCCGCGGCCTCGTCGGCGTCGGCCCCGGCCAGCCGCGGAACCCTGCCCCTGGAAGGCGTCAGCCCCCTGGACTTCCAGTTGCGGGACTGCTTCAAGGACTTCGACCCGGATGCGCAGCAGTCCACCGTGGTGGACTGCGCCACCGGCCACTCGGCCCAGCTGGTCGCGGTGGAGAAGTACGGCGAAAACGAGTCCTACCCGGGCCGGGACGCGCTCAAGCAGAGAGCGCGCGATGCCTGCAAGGCGGCTCCGCTGACGGACAAGGCCGGCGCGTACAACCTGAGCTACAAGTTGGCCTACCCAAGCTCGCGCAGCTGGGAGAGAGCCGACCGTCGAGTCGACTGCTACGCCGTGACGGACGCCGGAAACGTTATCAAGGAGTCCCTGCTGCCCTAGCGCTAGCCGGCTTCAGTCGCTGGTTCAGCGCATTGCAGTAGCGCACGGATCTGGCGTGCCGGCATGGCGCACGATCTTAACCCACAAGCAGCCGGGACCAGCCCGGCTGCTTGTGGCGCTTTAGCGCACTCTTGGCCTCGGCGCCTACTCCTTGCGCCGGACCGAGAGTCCGGCGCCGGTGCCCGCGCCGCCGTCGGGCACGTAGCTCTCCTCCAGCCCGCCCATGGTGAGTTCCATCAAATCCGGCGCGGTGTCCACCAGGACGGTGTCGCCGTCGGTGATTTCGCCGGCCAGGATGGCCTTGGCCAGCCGGTCGCCGATCTCGCGCTGCACCAGACGGCGCAGCGGCCGGGCGCCGTAGGCGGGATCGAAGCCGGAAACGGCCAGCCAGGCGCGGGCGCCCTCGGTAACCTCGAGGTTCAGCCGGCGGCCCTTGAGCCGCTCGCCCAGCTCCTTGACCTGCAGTTCCACGATCTCGGACAGCTCCTCCACGCTCAAGGGGTCGAACAGCACCACTTCATCGAGCCGGTTCAGGAACTCCGGCTTGAAGGAGGCGTTCACCATGGCCATGACGGCGTTCTTCTTGGCCACGGCGTCGAGGTTGGTGTCCACGAGGAACTGGCTGCCCAGGTTCGAGGTGAGCACCAGGATCACATTGCGGAAGTCCACGGTGCGGCCCTGACCGTCGGTGAGCCGGCCGTCGTCGAGCACCTGCAGGAGGATGTCGAAGACCTCCGGGTGGGCCTTTTCCACCTCGTCCAGCAACAGCACCGAGTACGGGCGCCGCCGCACGGCCTCGGTGAGCTGGCCGCCCTCCTCGTAGCCGACATACCCGGGAGGCGCCCCAACGAGCCGGGCCACGGAGTGCTTCTCCGAATATTCGGACATGTCGATCCGCACCATGGCGCGCTCGTCGTCGAAGAGGAAGTCCGCGAGGGACTTGGCGAGCTCGGTCTTGCCGACGCCGGTAGGGCCGAGAAACAGGAACGAGCCGGTGGGCCGGTTGGGGTCGCTGATCCCGGCGCGGGCACGGCGTACGGCGTCGGAGACGGCGGCGACGGCCTTCTTCTGGCCGATCAGTCGCTCGCCCAGGACGTGCTCCATGTTCAGCAGTTTCTGGCTCTCGCCCTGCAGCATGCGCCCCGCGGGGATGCCAGTCCAGGCCGAAATCACCTCGGCGATGTCATCCGCGGTGACCTCATCGGCCACCATCTGCCTCGATTTGTCGGGCACGGCGGCCTCGGCCTCGGCAGCGGCGTTCAGTTCCCGTTCCAGGGCGGGAATCTCGCCGTAGAGGATCCGCGACGCCGTTTCTAGGTCCCCTTCGCGCTGGGCTTTGTCGGCCGCGGAGCGGAGCTCGTCGAGCTTGGCCCGCAGGTCGCCCACCCGGTTAAGGCCTGCTTTCTCGGCCTCCCACCGGGCGTTCAGGGCCGCGAGCTCCTCCTTCTTGTCCGCCATGTCCGCGCGCAGTGCCGCAAGGCGTTCCATCGAGGCGGGATCGGTCTCGCCGGCCAGGGCCAGTTCCTCCATGGTCAGGCGGTCCACCTGGCGCCGGAGCTGGTCGATCTCCTCCGGGGCGGAATCGATTTCCATGCGCAGCCGGGACGCGGCCTCGTCCACGAGGTCGATTGCCTTGTCCGGCAGCTGCCGGCCGGAGATGTACCGGTTGGAGAGGGTCGCCGCCGCGACGAGGGCGGAGTCGGAGATGGACACCTTGTGGTGGGCCTCGTAGCGTTCCTTGAGTCCGCGCAGGATGCCGATGGTGTCCTCCACACTTGGTTCGCCCACGTAGACCTGCTGGAACCGGCGCTCCAGGGCGGGGTCCTTTTCGATGTTCTCGCGGTACTCGTCCAGCGTGGTCGCGCCGATCAGCCGCAGCTCGCCACGGGCCAGCATGGGTTTGAGCATGTTGCCGGCGTCCATGGAGCTGTCCCCGGTGGCGCCGGCACCCACCACTGTGTGGAGTTCATCGATGAACGTGACGATCTGGCCCTCGGAGTTCTTGATCTCCTCCAGCACGGCCTTGAGCCGCTCCTCGAACTCGCCGCGGTACTTGGCCCCCGCCACCATCGAGGCGAGGTCCAGGGCGATCAGGGTCTTGCCGCGCAGGCTTTCGGGCACGTCGCCGGCCACGATCCGCTGGGCGAGGCCCTCGACGACGGCGGTCTTGCCGACGCCGGGCTCGCCGATAATGACGGGGTTGTTCTTGGTGCGCCGGCTCAGGACCTGGATGATGCGCCGGATCTCTGCATCGCGGCCAATCACCGGGTCCAGCTTGCCGGAGCGGGCGACCGCCGTGAGGTCCGTGCCGTACTTCTCGAGCGCCTGGAACGCGTTTTCCGGGTCGGCGTTGTCCACTTTGCGGTCGCCACGAACGCCCGGCAGGGCGGCCAGCAACGCCTCATGGGAGGCGCCGGCCTCGCGCAGGAGCTTCCCGACTCCGTCGCTCCCGGCGGCCAGGCCCAGCAGCAGGTGTTCGGTGGAGACGAAGCTGTCCCCGAGGCGCTCCGCCTCATTCTGGGCATTCTTGATCGCCTGCAGGCCGGCCCGGGACAACTGGGCCTGCTGCACACTGCTCCCGGACGACGACGGCAGAGCCTTGATGGCGGTGCTCGCCTGGACGCTGACCGCGTCCGGGTCTGCGCCGGCGGCTCGGAGCAGTGCGACGGCGACACCCTCCCGCTGGTCCATGAGCGCCTTGAGCAGGTGAGCGGGCTCAAGCTGCGGATTTCCCGCGGTCGAGGCGTTCATGGCGGCAGCGGCGAGAGCCTCCTGGCTCTTGGTGGTGAATTTGGCGTCCAAAGAGGGCTCCTTTCGGAATGGTCCTGATATCGAAGTTGAGTCTACATCGCTCAACTTTGCAATGAGGGACGCTGGCTCCATGTTTGCCGACAGCGAAACGCCTGTCTAGGGGCGGATTGCCCGCCGGCCTGGGAGGCGCGGCCGCCGCCGACCGACCTGGCCCGGCCCGGGGACATGTCCTCCCCCGAACCCGAAGACTGGACATAGTCCGAATATGTCCAGCGCCCAGGCCTGGGACTGGACACGTCCCCTCGGTCTGGGCCAGAACGGCGCGAAGACCGGACTTGTCCTCGGCTTCCACACTTGGCCACGGGGCACGCCCTCCCCTGGCGCACACCGTTGGACATACACCCGTTGTGCGCATTTCCGGGCGCTAAAACTGGACATGTCCTCGGCTTCCACACTTGGCCACGGGGCATGCCCTCAGCTGGCCCGCACAGCTGGACATGTCCCCCAGCAGGCTTGGGGAAGATCGGCCCGACGGAGCTCGGCTTTGCAGAGCTCAACGCGGCTGGGCACTTCTAGACTCGGGGGGCGAAGCCCGGCCCCGGCCTGTCCGGAAGGAGCGGTTCGGAAGGAGTGGTCCGGTGGCTGGGTCCCCCAAGGAGCCGGCCACCGGACCAAAACACTCCCACCCCCTAAGCTTGTCACATGTTTGACAAAACTGTCACACGCCGCTCCCGGCCGCGCGGAGGCTCGTCGGTATTGTGGAATCCATGACTGAGACGGCAGCACGGCAGAATCCCCAGCAGCAGAGTCCTGAGCAGCGGAATGTATTCCTCGACAAGGCGCATCCTGCTGCCTGGCGCGCACTCAACGGGCTGGGCCTGAAGGCCAAAGAAGCCGCCAGCGATGCCGGGCTGGACGAGACGCTGATCGAGCTGCTCAATGTCCGCATTTCGCAGATTAACGGCTGCGCCTACTGCCTTGACATGCACGTGGGCGATGCCGTCAAGAACGGCGAGTCGGCCCAGCGCCTGGCCGTTCTCCCTGCATGGCGCGACACAACTCTCTTCTCCGAAAAGGAACGCGCAGCCCTGACGCTGGCCGAGGCCATCACCACCATCGCTGACGCCCAAGCCCGCGACCACGAGAGCGCACAGGCTCGCCGGCACCTGACGGCCGACGAATTTTCCGCCGTCAGCTGGCTGGCGATCACGATGAACGCATTCAACCGTGTTTCCATCGTCAGCCAGCACCCGATCCGGGAGGCCCGCGACTAACTCGCCACACGCCCGCGGCTAACCACGCGGCTATCCATCCCGCCACCTGGTCCGCGCCGTCCGCGGCTCACTGGCCGAGCAACGGGCCGTAGCCACAGCTGGCGCGCGGTCGGTAAGCTCTAAAAGTGGGGTGGAACCGCGGTCACCAGGAGCACTGCCATGAGGTGGGTCAGGCCGGGTCACCCGGAATACGACGAAACTCGAAGAATCTTCAACGCGATGATCGACCGCCATCCAGCGGTCATTGCCCCGTGCGCCGACCCAGAAGAGGTGACCGAGGCCTTGGCCTACGCGAAGACCCACGGCCTCGACGTCGCCGTCCGCGCCGGCGGCCATTCCGTGGCCGGCATGTAACCTCCCGGGGCCAAGTTCCCAGCAGCTGATAGCCCATTGGGGCGGGGCGGTGAGCGGGCCTGCCGCCGCGGCCACCCCGCTGCTGAACCGGAGCGCCAGCTGGGTGAGCCACCCGTTCGGTCTGGGCGACACCCCGCAGGGCGGGCAGGACGCGAAGGCCTGGGTCAAGCGCTTCCGCCAGGACATATCCCCCTACGCCACCGGAGGCGTCTGGCTGAACTTCATCGGCGACGAAGGACAAGCCCGTATCCGCGCGGCCTACGGCGACGAAAACTACAACCGGCTGGCAGAAGTGAAACGCGAGTTTGATCCCGGGAACGTTTTCCGCGGCAACCAGAACATCCGCCCCGCCGTCGCGGTGTGACCCCCGCCAGAGCCCGCCAAAAGCCCGCCCGACGCCGTCTGGGGCCTCCGACGACGGACCGTGCCGGTGCCCGTGCCGGTGTCCGCGGACAGGACTAGACTGCCACCATGGCCGTCTACGTCGATCCGCCGCTCTGGCCTGCCCACGGAACCCACTTTTCGCACCTCGTCTCGGACACCTCACTCGAGGAGCTGCACGCCTTCGCAGCGGCCGCCGGCATCCCCGAGCGGGCGTTCGACGGCGACCACTACGACGTCGCCGAGGCCAGGTACACGGCCCTGGTGGCGGCCGGAGCCGTCCCGGTGGAGGGCAGGGTCCTGGTCCGCAAGCTGATCGCCAGCGGGTTGAGGATCCCGGCCCGCCGGCGCGGCAAGGCCCTCCGGGTTCCGCTCCTGAACCGCTGGAACGAGGCACTGCCCGGCCACGACGCCCTCTTCCTGGACCTGATGGACCGCTGGGGCGAGGAGCACCGGAAGTACCACGGCCGCACCCATCTGCTGGCGGTACTGGAGGCCCTGGACCTGCTGTGCCATCCGGCCGATCCGCCCCGGACCGTGGTGCTGGCCGCCTGGTTCCACGATGCCGTCTACCGCGGCGTGGCGGGACAGGACGAGGAGGAATCGGCGCGGCTTGCCGAAGACCGGCTCCGGCATGCAGGTCTCCCGGCCGCCGAGGTGGACGAAGTGGTCCGCCTGGTGCTGCTGACGGCAGACCACCGTCCGGAGCCCGGGGACGACGGCGGCGCTTTGCTCAGTGACGCCGACCTCTCTGTGCTCGGCGGGGAACCGGAGGCCTACGCCCGCTACGTGGCCGCCGTCCGGGAAGACTTCGCTCATATCGGCGACGCCGACTTCGCTGCCGGCCGTGCCGCCGTCGTCCGCGGGCTGCTGCGGCTGGATCCGCTCTTCCATACGGACCGCGCCCGCGGTCTGTGGCTGGAGCCGGCCCGCCGGAACCTGCAGGGCGAACTAGCCTGACGGTGTGTCCCGGCAACCCGTCCGGCAACCCGCCCAGGCTCAGGCGGCAACGCTGAGGTGATTCGCCAGCCGATCGAACGATTCACGCCACCCTTCGCCGTGGCGGTCGCGGCTGGCCGCGGAATCAAACGGCCCCTGGGTGAACGTCATCTGCGTGCCGCCGTCGACCTCTTCCAACCGGATCGTGACCTCGGTTTCGAAGCCGCGGGTGCCGTCGGGCCTGTCCCAGGCATGGGTGAACACGAACAAGTGCGGCGGCTCAACATCGGTATGCACTCCGCTCCACCAGAATTGCTGCCCGGTGCTGTCCTGGATCATGCAGGCGCGGTACAGTCCGCCGACTTCGAGGTCCGCGTCGACGCTCTCACGCGGGACATGGAAGCCGCGCGGACCCCACCACTGCGGGGCCTGGTCCGGGTCCGTCAACGCGGACCACACGCCTTGGATCGGGGCCCTGAACTCGCGGACAATGACCAGAATGAGGTCCGTATCCCCGGACGCCGGTTCGCTCATGATCCTCTCCCTCGAATTGCTTGGACTGACAGGGGAAGCGCCCCCTCACCGCTGGTTGCGCTGCAGCCCTAGCGCCGGCTGGGGCTGTACGCGGTCACATAGCGCGAATTGCTCGGAACGATCTGCTTGCCGAGCGGCATCAGCGAGACGGGGATGAGCTTGAGGTTGGCGATCGCCAGCGGGATGCCGACAATCGTGATGGCCATGGCGAAGGCCGTGACGACGTGCCCGATCGCGATCCAGATCCCTGCCACAAGCAGCCAGATCACGTTTCCGAGCAGGGCAAAGATGCTGGTTCCGCCGGGCTTGTCCACCACCATGCGGCCGAACGGCCACAGTGCATAGGACGCGATGCGGAACGAGGCCAGCCCCCACGGAATGGTGATGACCAGCAGGCAGCAGACGACGCCGGCCAGGAAATATCCAATGGCCAGCCACAGTCCGCCAAAGAGCAGCCAGATGAGGTTCAGGAGTGTCTTCATGGATTCATTCTCGCCCGTAGGAGTGACATTCGGATGAGTGGTTCACCCGGAAAATCCCTGACTTTCGTGCCCCGGCCCTCTCCGGCTCAGGGCAACCGGCTTCTGGGTGCCGGTAAACGCTTCAAGTGCGGGCCCCGCGTCTTCGGCGTTTAGGTGTCGGCCTGTTTGACCATGGCGGCCTCAACGTTGATCTTGACCTTGTCGCTGACCAGCAGCCCGCCGGCTTCGAGGGCGGCATTCCAGGTCAGGCCGAATTCCTTCCGGCTGATGTCCGCCTCAGCACTGAATCCGGCCCGGGTGGCGCCGAAGGGGTCCACCGCCACACCGGTGTACTCGACTTCGAGATCCACGGGCTTGGTGACGCCGCGGATGGTGAGCTCGCCGGTCAGCACGTAGTCCTCTCCGTCACCGCGGATCCCGGTGGCCCGAAACGTCATCTCGGGGTACGTCTCGACATCGAAGAAGTCGGGGCCGCGGACGTGGCCGTCACGATTGGCGTCCCCCGAATCGAAACTGGCGGTCTTGACCGTGGCATGCAGGCTGGCGTCCGCCAGCGACTCGCGCACCCGGGCCTCGGCGGAGGCCTCGTTGAACCGGCCACGGACCTTGCTGATGCCCGCATGACGGACGCTGAAGCCGATTTCGCTGTGGGACATGTCCAGCGTCCACACGCCGGGGGTCAAACCTTCGGGCAGAGTCACAACGGTCTCCTTCGAGCGATGGCGGACCTGTTCCGCCGGGGGTGATCGGGGTGTGTTCCCCACTCTGCATGCTAACGAGGAAGCCCGTCCCGGGCTAGGTCCGGCCGGTCCTTGACGGGGAGCAGTGAGGCGGGCACGCTGGCATGGACTTCAGGATTTCCGACGGCGGATGCCGCGATCCGGGCCCGAAGTGTTCTCTGGCCATCGTTCGGCGGCCGGGTTACTCTGGCCTATAAATGCCGGGCATTCACCGAATTTCGCAGAACTATTCGCACAGTTCTGATCAACCAAGTGATGTGAGGAATCGTGGCCGGGTCCCTGGGGAAACGTGGCAAGGCGGGCATCGGTGCTTTCTCGGTGGGCCTTGGGATATTGCTGTCAGCCTGCCTGCCCGGCCCGCCGGAACCCGCCCCGATCCCGGGCACCCCCTCCTCCGCCCGACCGTCGTCCGCCCCGCCGTCCTCGGCACCGCCGTCGTCCGCCCCGCCGTCCTCCGCCGCGCCCCCGGCCGGCGAGTCCGTGCACTTCACCGCGCAGGGCGACATCGGCATCGGCTCTGGCGCCGAAAAGGTGCTCGACGTCGTTGCCGCCCTTAATCCCGAACTGAACCTTGCCCTCGGCGACTTCGCCTACAAGGCAGGACTCGAACAGCAGTTCTGCGATATGGTCACAGCCCGCCTCGGCGAGGCCTTCCCCTACCAGCTCGTGACCGGCAACCACGAGAGCGACGGCCATGACGGCGACATCGAGAAATATGTCCGGTGCCTGCCCAACAGGCTGCCCGGGCTCCAAGGCCAGTACGGCATCCAGTGGCGGGTCGACGTCCCCGAGCAGAATCCCGTTGTCCGCTTCATCCTGGTCTCCCCCGGCATCGACTTCCGGGGCGGGGAGCCCCTGGACTACTCAAGGGGCAGCGAGCGCTGGCGCTGGACCGCGAACGCCATCGACGAAGCCAAATCGCAGAACATCCCTTGGACGGTGGTGGGGATGCACGCCCCGTGCCTGAGCGTGGGCAACTATGACTGTCAGGCGGGGCAGGATTTCACGAACATGCTGATCGAAAAGGAGGTGGACCTGGTGCTGTCCGGCCACGACCACGTCTATCAGCGGACGCATCAGCTGGCCACGGGCGGCAGCTGCGCGGAACTCGTTCCCGCCAGCTTCACCTCCGGCTGTCTGGGCGATACCGACGGCGCCATGGCCCAGGGATCGGGGACCGTGTTCGCCACGGTCGGCGTTGGCGGCGTGGGACTCTACAACGTGAGATCCGATGACCCGGAAATAGGTTATTTCGCCAGCACTTCCGGAAAGAACCAGGAACCGGCCTTTGGGACCCTGGACGTCACGGCCACGGCGGATGAACTTGCCGCCAGATTCGTTCCCGCCGACGGCTACACCTTCTCGGATTCCTTCACGCTCAAGCGCAAGTGATCGACCGCTAGTATTCGGACGCCGTCAGTCGACCGCGGAATCCGTCGCGGGCGTCCTGAAGCCTCAGGCCGGCACCCAGATGCTGATCCAGTCGAGCGAGACGTGGCCCTGGGTCGCCGGGGCCGGGCAACCGGTGAGGCAGGACTCCGTCTGCAGGATCAGGTGCATGGGCGTCGTCGGCGCCTTGGTGCTCACGCCCAGGGACCGCCCGTCGAGAAAGAACTCGACCCGTCCGGGGCTCCATTCCATCGTGGCCACATGCCACGAGGTCACGTACTGGTCGGAATCGAATTTCTCCCAGGCATCGGCACCGTTCCGGTCAAAGTGGACGGCGCCGTAAATGATGCTGGCCAGGTCCCCTTCGGGGAAGTCCACCTCGCCATCCCGGGGCCAGACGCCGCTGTCCGGCCACAGTAGCCAGGCCGTCTTGAATCCGGGCAGCGAGTCAGCCCGGTAGCGGACGGAGTACCGGCCGCGGAGGAGACTGTTGGCGCGCGGTGGGTTGGAGCTGGCGTTGGGGATCCTGGGCGTCGGCGCCGCCCCCATCGAGATCCCGTTCTCCGAGTGCAGGTACCAGTCCAGCGAACCGTTGCGGACACTGAGCACCCTGGACGGGTAGTAGCCGGACTTGCCGCCGCTGCGTTGCCCGGCCGTGTCCGGGGTCCCGTCCTTGTAGCCGGCGCTCCACCGCGCGCTATAGAGCGGGCCCGGGAAGCGGCCCAGCGGGACGCCGCCGCCGGAGAAGTCCTCGACAAAGACCTGCTTCCAGCCGGGCAGGTCACCGGTCATTGTCACATCCGTGGTCCGGACGGGAGACGGGGCGGGGGCGGGTACGGATTGGGGAGCGCTCGGATTCAACGATGCCACGGCGGGCCCAGTCGCGGCACCGCCTTCGGGAGCTCCCGACGGCGTTCCCGACGTGGAGCCGGTGTCCGTAGTGCCAGTGCTCGGTGCGCCTGACGGTCCGGCCGGCGACGCCGAAGAGGACGTGACGAGTGGCCGCTCGCTCCCGGGAGCGCCGTCCCCGCTGCATGCCGCCAGGGCCAGGACCGGGCCCAGGGCCATGGCGGTAGCCGCCATAAAACGGAAGATGGGGGGACGCCGGCGGCCTGCCGGCACGCGCCCCCGTACAACGCGTGTCCGCATCCGGCCAGTGTCGCATGGAGGCCAGCCGGCATCAACAGTCTCCCTCGATTTTAACTTGACTCTTCAACTTAATCCAAGGTTAATGCAAGGTGACATGACCAAACTTTAACCCTGGGGTACATCAATAAGTTGTCGACAACCGCAGCGTCAGCTTGGGTCTATTTTCCGGCTGAGGAGCCGGAAAGCGCTGCAGTTAAGACGAGCAGAAACGTTATTGAGTGGTGAGGCCAGTGTCCATCCCGAATCTCAAGCCAAACGTGCGCCCCCAAACGACGCCCCCGCCGGCAAATCCCTCCGTCAGTGTGGTGATCCCCACCTTGAACGAGGCAATGAACCTGCCGTGGGTGCTGCGGCGTATGCCCTCCTATGTGGATGAGGTGGTAATTGTTGATGGCCGTTCCCTGGACGGCACAGTTGAAGTGGCCCGGGCCTTGCGCCTGGACGTCGTGGTGGTGGCTGAACCCCGCCCCGGCAAGGGGAACGCCGTGCGGGCCGGATTTGCCGCGGCCTCCGGGGACATCATCGTCATGCTGGACGGCGACGGCAGCATGGACCCCCAGGAGATCGGCTGGCTGGTGACTCCGCTCCAGCATGAGTACGACTTCGTCAAAGGTTCCCGCTATGTGACGGGCGGTGGCTCGGACGATCTCACCTTGCTGCGCAGCGGGGGTAACAGGCTGCTCACCTGGCTCGCCAACGCCGTCCTCCACAGTGACTACTCGGATCTTTGCTACGGCTACATCGCCCTGCGCCGCGAATGCGTTGACATTCTGGAGTTGGAGTCCGACGGATTCGAGATCGAAACTGAACTGATTGTGCGGGCCTCACGGGCCGGCCTCCGCATTGCCGAGGTTCCCAGCCATGAACTGTCCCGGATTTCGGGCCAGTCGAACCTGCACACGTTCCGGGACGGCTGGCGGGTCCTGCGCACCCTTGCCCGCGAGCGCGTGAGCTGGGAGGCTCCGACAGCCGGCGCCCGTCCCGAGGCCCTGCGCCGAGTCAAGTACAAGTACCCCAGCGTGGTGTTTCCCCACGTTCCCACCGATCCCAGCAGCGTTCTGGGCGGACGGGCAGGCGAATAGGATGTCCGAGGACCCCAGCATTCCGGAAGTATCCGTGGTCATTTGCTCCTACTCGGAGGACCGGTGGGACAGGCTGATGGGCGCCCTGGACTCGGTCCGCACCCAGACCGTCCCGCCCAAGCAGACGATCGTCGTCGTCGACTACAACGTCGACTTGTACAAGCGCCTCATCTTCACCGTCCCGGACGCCGTAATTGTCGAGAACACCGGACCCAAGGGCCTCTCCGGCGCCCGCAACACCGGTTCGGGCATCGCCAAGGCGGAGATCGTGGCCTACCTCGATGACGATGCCGAAGCCGAGCCGGATTGGCTCGAGCACCTCGCGGCCCTGTACGACGATCCCGACGTTCTGGCTGTGGGCGGCCGGGTGGAGCCGCTCTGGGAGGCCGGCCGGCCGGGCCACTTCGCCAATGAGCTCGACTGGATTGTCGGCTGCACGTACCGGGGAATGCCCAAGGTCGCCGCCGAAGTCCGCAATGTCATTGGCGCGAACATGTCCTTCCGCGCCGATGTCCTGGACCGGGTGGGCGGCTTCAACACAGCTTTGGGACGCCAGGGCACCGTCCCGCTGGGATGCGAAGAGACCGAACTGTGCATCCGTGCAGTGCTGGGAGCGCCCGGATCCCGGGTGGTCTATGAACCCGCTGCCCTGGTGCACCACCACGTTCCGGTCGAGCGCGGCACCCTGCGCTACATGCTTGCACGTTCCTGGGGCGAAGGGCTCTCCAAGGCGCAGGTCAGCAGGGTGGTCGGCCACAAACGGGCACTGGGTCCCGAACGGCGCTATGTCCGGCGGGTCCTCCCACGTGCAGTGTTTGCCGGAATCCGCGGCTGGCTCGGCGGCGGGGACCGCGCCGGGCTCGGCCGGGCCGCAACCATCGTGGCCGTGCTCGCGGCCACCGCGACCGGCTATGTACGCGGCCGCCGCCTGCCTATCGCGGCATCGCCGCTGAAAGCGGCCGCGGGGTCGGCGGAAGAGCCTTGGAGGGAAGTCCAGTGAATCGCGCAGCTTGGGTGCCCGTCTCTGTACACCGCCCTGTGAAACTTCAAGTGCAGCCCCTGCGTACGGAACCGCCTGACCGCAGGAACCCGACCCGAGAAAGTCTGGATCATGAGCCAACCTGAACGCGACGTGAAACAGCCGATCGGCGCCTCTGCCGGAGCCTCCTTCGATGTCCACGGGATCGTGGGCATCGATGTCGAGGCCGGGACGCCAGGGGAACCGCAGCTAAGGGACATGCTCGCTCCGTTCCTTGGGGAATCCGGCGCGCCACGGCGGATCACCATCGGCGCCAAAATTACGCCGATTTCCAACCAGTCGCATGCGGAGGATGCCTACCGGTTCACCGGCGAATCCCTCTATATTCCGGCAGACCGCGTCCAGATTATCGAGACGAAGGACGGGTACCGGATCGAAGGCGCCGGCGAGCTCCTGACTTCCGTGATTCCGTTGCTGGACCGGTTGTGCGTCAAGGAGGATGCGGCAATGATCCATGCCGCGGTGGTGGACTTCCGGGGCTCCGGGGTGCTCCTGCCAGCCTGGGGCGGAGTCGGAAAGACCAGCACGGTGGCGAAGCTGGTGGCCATGCCGGACGTGCGTTTCATGGCGGACGACTGGGCCTTCATGGGCGCCGGCGGAATGCTCATGGGCTATGCCAAGCCGATGTTTATCAAGCCCCACCACCGCGCCATCTACCCGGACATGTTCCGGGGTACGCGCAAGCCTCTGGCCCCCGGATGGCTGACGACGCCCGTCGCCCATCTGGCCACGGCAGTCCATCCGGTTATTGTCCGGTATCCGAAAACAGCGGCCTTCACCCGGCGCTGGTCCCCCGAGCACCGCATGGTCCAGCCGGAGCATGTCTTCGGCGCGCAGCGGATCTCGTCCGCGGCTCCGGCACAGCTGGCCATCTTCCTAGAGCGCTTCGACGGCGCGGACGCACGGCTGGAGTCACGAAGCGCGGAGTGGATGACGTCGCGGATCGTCGGCAACTTCCATTCGGAACTGCCCATGGTGTCGCGGCGGCTCGTCGAGGCCCTCGGCGCCACCAGCCTCGTCCCCTTGGAGGAGCATTTCGGCCAGAAGGCGGCCGTGGTGCGCCGGGCCCTGGAAGACGTTCCCTGCTGGCTGCTCCGGCTGCCGGCCGCCTGGTCAGCGGACCAGGCCTCTGACTTCATCGCGAATCTGGTTCCTTCAAAACTGGATGAGTGAGGCGAGGCCACGTGAGCGATCTGAGGGTGTCGGTTGTCGTTCCAGCGCGCAATGCCGCAGCCTGGCTGGGCGAGTGCCTGGAGTCGATCCGCAGTCAACACCCGCACGAAATGATAGTGGTCGATGGCTGCTCCACGGATGACACTGCAGCAATAGCCCGCGACTGCGGGGCAACCGTCATCTCCGATGAGGGGCGCGGCCTGCCGGCCGCACGAATGCTCGGCGCCCGGACAGCCACCGGGGAGGTAGTCGCCCTGATCGACGCCGACGTCGTCCTTCCGTCGACGAGCCTGCCCCGGCTGCTGACCGAATTCGAATCCGGGGGTTACGACGGCCTGCAATTCGGGCTGGCCAGCGAAGCCGACGGACCCGGGTACTGGGGGGCTGCGCTGGCGTGGCACCACAACCACAGCCGGGTGCGCAAGTGGTTCGGCGTCAGCGCCACGCTGATGCGCCGCGACGTGCTGCTCGACGTCGGGTTCGACGACGACTTCCGCTCCGGGGAAGATGTGGAGCTCAGGATCAGGCTGGAGCAGGCAGGGTACCGGCTCGGCGTCTCCGACTCCGTAGTGGTCAGGCACAGGTTCGACGACACCTTCGATTACGCCCGCGACCAGTGGCTCCAGGATGGGGCCGGAATGGCCCGCACCGTCCGCAAGCACACGGGCAGGGCCGGCTGGCTGGTGATGCTGCCCCTGCTGGCCACCGTGCGGGGCGTGGGCCTGTCGCTGGTCCGTGCGCCCCGCTTCCTGCCGTATTGGATGGGTTTCCTGCTCTACAACTACCGCGCCATGGCCGGCGAACTCCTGCGGCCGGCCCACAAGCCCATCTCGGTCGGAGGGAACGCGGCCTGGCTGGCCGCCGCGAGGATCGCCCCCATGGTGACGGGCTTCCTGTTCTGGGCGCTCGCGGCCCTCGTGCTCCCGCCGGAGCAATTGGGTCTCGGCTCCGCGGTGGTGTCGGCCGCCCTCCTGACCGTGCAGCTGGGGATGCTCGGTGTCGGGCCCGCCACCCTGACGCTCCTACCGGCGGAAAGTGACGGCGGGCGGCGGCTCATCGCCGCTAGCCTTCTTGCCGTCGCGACCTTCGCCCTGCTGGGCGCGGGCCTGCTGGTTGTCGTCACAAGTTGGCTCGGCACAGGTGTGGGCGAGGCCTGGATCCCGCTGGTCACGGTCCTTTTCCTGGCCACGTCGCTCCTCGCCGCCAGCGCCTACCAGCTTGACTACGTGGGCGTGGCCCAGGAGCGGGCCGACCGAACGCTGGTCAGAAGCCTCGTGCAGAGCCTCGTGCAGCTCGCCTTCCTGGCCGCCGCGTTCGCCGTCGGACTCCGTGACTTGGCGGTGATTGTGTCCGCAGTTGCCGCCGGCGCGCTGGCCAGCGTCCTCGTGGGACTGCGCCAGCTTGCCCGGGCCCAGGTCTCCCCCGACTGGAAGCATGGCCTCCGGCCGCGTCCGGCCCTAAAACTCCTGAAGCCCGGGCTTCCCAACCACGCCCTCATGCTCGCCGACCGCGCTCCCGGCTACCTGCTTCCGCTCATCGTTGCAGCAACTCTGGGGCCCGCCCCGACTGCCGCCTGGTTCGTGGTGTGGATGATGGCATCGGCGGTGTTCTTCGTGCCGCAGTCCGCCGGGTTTACGCTGCAAACGGCCCTCGCGGGAACGCGGGCGCGGCCGGGACTCCTCGGCTCCGCCCTGCGGGCCAGCTTCCTGTTGACTCTCGCGGCCGGGTTGATATTGATGTTGGCCGGGCCACTGCTTTTGGGCTTCCTCGGATCGCAGTACGCGGCCGCGTGGGTTCTTCTTCCTGTACTCGTTCCGGCACTCCTCCTGAGTTGTGTGACCCAGGTCTACTACGGGCTGTGCCGGGCCCACGGGCGGCTTTTCGAATCAACGGTAGTCGCCACCTTGACCGCCATCCTGATCGTGGCCCCCGCCGCGGCTGTGGCCCAGCAATATGGCCTGACCGGCGTATCCGTACTCTGGGCCGTTGCCCAGGCGACGGCTTCGCTGATTGCTGCTTGGCGTCTGATCACACTGACCCGAGTGAACCCCGCCCCAGCCGCAGGCGGGATTCCTTCAGCGCGCCACCAGCCGAGTTGAATCGAGGAAATGATGACACACGAAACGGCAACAAGCCCCGTGAACACCGCCCACCGGCATGAGGCGCATGCGCACGTCGGCGGCGCCAAACCGCCCACCCGCCGCAACCTGGGACTGACGCCGTCGTGGCACGTCGGCGCCTTGGCCGCCACAGCCGCGGTCGCCCTCGTCCTCGGCGTCTGGAGTATGACCCAGGTCGATCCCCTTCGGATCGGCGGCGCCGGACTTATTGGCGTCCTCCCGCCCGCTTACTTCGTAGCGCTCGGGCTCAGCCTGACCGGATTTGTCGCCTCGTTGAGCCTCCGCCGCCTGGTCCCTCCCCTGCTGACCTGGCAGCTTCTGGTGACAGTGGTTGTCCTCGCTGGAGCTGACCCCATCATCCATGGCCTGCCTCGGCTCGAGGCCAGCTTCCGCCATCTGGGCATTGCCGACACCATGAGCCAATCGGGCCAACTCGATCCGACCCTGGACGCGTACTTCGACTGGCCCGGATTCTTCAGCATGCTGGGAATGCTCTCGGGGGCGACAGGCGCCAAGGACCTATTCGGCATCGCAACCTGGGCGCCGGTGGGGATCAACTTCCTCTTGCTCGCGCCGCTGCTGGCCCTGGCACGGCGGCTGACGGCAAATCCGCGCCAGGCGTGGGCTGCTGTCTGGATCTTCTACGTGGCCAGCTGGATTGGACAGGACTATCTCTCGCCGCAGGCGCATTCCTTCGTCCTCCTGCTCACCCTGGTTGCCTGCCTGCTCAGCGTCTTTGCCGGCTGGGCCTGGTCCACGGAGCGCAACGGGTTCTCCCGGTGGCTTGCCCGCAGCGTCAACAAGCTTGACAGCTCAGCGCCCGGATATGGCGCCATTGAGCCACTCCGGGCGGACACGGCGGTGCTCGTGGTGGTCTGCGGGCTGTTCCTTCTCGCCATGACCGCTTCCCATCAGCTCAGCCCCTTCGCCGCGATCCCCATCCTGGCCGCGCTGCTGCTGACCGGCCATCTCCGGCTGCGCTTCCTCCCCGTCCTGGCCGTGGTCCTGCCGGTCGGCTGGCTGATCTTTGCGGCTTCAGCCTTCTTGTCGGGGCACTTTGGCCAGCTGCTCGGCTCTTTCGGTGACATTGGCGCAAACAGCCTCGGCGCGCTGAGCACCCGGGTCTCAGGCAGCGATGCCCACGTGTTGGTGGTCTACACGCGCATCGCCGAGGTCGCGCTGGTCTGGATTCTCGCCGTTGCCGGCGCCATCGTTGGCTATCGGCGGAAGGCACCGTGGTTGGCGGCCGGGGCCGCGGCGCTTGCGCCGCTGGTCCTGATTCCGCTCCAGCCATATGGCGGCGAACTGCTCCTGCGCCTGTATCTCTTTAGCCTTCCGTTTGCCGTGTGCCTGGCGGTGCTGCCGCTGATGTCAGAGAGCAATGCCGGGCTGAGCCTGCGCCGAGCCCTCGCGCTGCTGCTCATGGGCGCGGTACTGGCCACGGCAACGGTGGTTTCCCGCTACGGAAACGACGGCATGGAGAGCTTCAACGACGACGAAATCGCCTTAGTGAACCGGCTCTATGCGACTGCGCCCACCGGCGCCGTCCTCATTGAGGCAGTTCGCAACACCCCGTGGAGATACCAGCACTACGCGGACTACGACTACCGGGCGCTCGTTGCTGCCGAGCCGATTCCCAACGCCGCTCCGCTTAGCTGTGACGCGGCCAACCAGATCGCCCACAAAGCGGGCGCGTACCTCATCGTTACCGAAAGCCAGCGGGAGGCGGCCGAACTCCGCGGTTCGACTCCCACCGGCGACCTTCAACGTTTTACCGCCACATGCGCCACCAGTCCAGGCTGGACGAAGGTCTATGAAAACGCGGGCGGCGTGATTTTTCACATCGAAGGAGTTACCAATGGCAACTGAACGCAGCTACGTGAGCTATGCGACGGCAGCCGTCGCCCTGGCCGCCATACCGCTCTCGTTTGTCGGGCCCGAAGGCCTGCGCCTGGCGGTGATCGGCCTGCTGATGCTGGCCGGACCTGGAACAGCGCTGGTGCTGCTCCTCCACTTCGGTCCCACGCGCTCGGCCACGACCGCTGGCGCGCTCCCCCTCTTCATCGCCATCGCAATTGCCTTTAGCCTCACGATGTCCACCCTCGTGGCGACGGCGATGATCTATGCACGGCTTTGGTCACCGCCGGCGGGCGTATGCGTCCTGTCGATCATGACCCTCGCCTTCCTTGGCCTTGAGCTCAAGAGGCCACAGCGGGCCCTGGTGCGTGCGAAATGATCATCTTCCTGACAGGACTGGCCACGGTGACAGCACTCGTGAGCTGCGATGTCCTCCGCGTGTTGCATCCGGACAAGGCACTGCCGCGCCCTGTATTGATCACCACGGCAGCCCTTCTGGCCATAGTCGGCGTCGCAGCGGTGGCGCAGTTGGTGCACTTGGCGCAGCTTGCATGACAGAAGCCGCCCGCCCGGCGCGGCACAAGCGCACATCATCAAGTCCAACCAATCACGGAAAGTATCTGCAATGAGAACACTTAGAACACTCAGCATGGTTGGGACGCTCGGATTACTCGTAGCCGGTTCCCTTGTCTTCGGTTCCGCCCAGGTGGCTACGGCCGCAACGTGCAGCCCCGCACCCACGAACTCCTTTTCTGGGTCCGTCGTGCTGGCCACGAGTTTTGAATCGGGCAGCTTTTGCGGCCTCATCCCCCAAGTGTCGGGCACCGGGACGGCAACAATGTCCACTTCGCGGGCCAAGACCGGGACGCATTCAGCCAAGCTGCACGTGACCACGGATTCCGGTTCGCTCGCAAACCTTTCCGCCCCGGCGTTCGCCTCGGGGACCAAGACCTCGTACGCAGACGGCTGGTTCAATATCACCGTGGCCGGCGTTTCCGGCAATGACGTACCGTACTTCCGCTTCTTCTCCGGTTCCACCCGCGTCGCGGACATCTACCGCTACAACAGCAACGGGCAGCTGTGGCTCCGGGTCACCTCACCAAGCGGCACCTTTGTCTACACGAAACTGATCTCAGGGAGCATCTCCCTGAGCGCCTGGCACCACGTCAGCATGCGGGTGACCGCCAATGGCAGCGCGTCAACAATCCAGGTGTGGTTCGACGGCGTGCAGCGATACAGCAGCACGAGCGTCAGCATGCTGGGGAGCAGCCTCAGCAAAGTTCAGCTCGGGGCCGAGCACAACCGGCAAAAGGGCGACGAATACATCGATGATGTCATCATCAAACGCTCCTAGCTCCCTCCGATAGCCCGCAAGCGGGCCGGCCTCATTCCGGCTCCTTGGCCGCCCTCACGAAGTCCCCAATCTTGGCAAGGTCCTTGATGCCTCGCGAGGACTCGACCCCGGAAGACACATCGACGCCCCACGCCCCGGCTTCCGCCGCCGCCCGGGCCACGTTGGCGGGATCCAGGCCGCCGGCGAGCAACCACTTGCGTCCAGCCAGGGCCTTGGCCCGGACGGAGCCGTAGTCCCAGGCTTCGCCGGAGCCGGGGACAGCGGCGTCGATCAGGAGCAGCTCTTCACCCCAGTTGTCGAAGGCGTCTGCAGCGGCGGCCATGGTGACGGCCCGGATCAGCTTCATCCCGGCGTCATGCACCGTCCGGACGTCCGCCGGTGAGCGGTCCCCGTGGAGCTGGACCCAGACCAGGCCCGCCTCACGGGCGACGTCGACGGCGTCGGCGGCCGGTTCGTGCCGGAACACCCCCACGGCCGGCAACCCGTCCGGGACGTGGGCGAGGAGGTTCCTGACCTGTTCCGGGGTAACCTCCCTGGCGCTGCGGGTCAGGACAAAGCCGACCGCGTCCGCGCCGGCACCGGCCGCGGCGCGGACCGTGTCCGGGGTGCTGAGGCCGCACACCTTGACAAACATTCTGGCTCCTTTTGCACGCTTCCTGCCTCTGACGTTAGCAAGACAGGACCGCCGCCGCCGACTTTGCGTCGGTATCGGCAGAAGCGCCGGCACCGGCAGTGGCGCCGGCATCGCAGCCGGGCTGGCTCCAGGCGCCCCTTGACCGGCCGATAGGCTGGTGCCATGGAGATCATCCGCTATGCCGAGCTCAAAGCCCACCCTTGGCGCAACGGCGGCGGGGTGACCCGCGAGGTGGCCCGCCATCCCCGGACGCCGTCCGTGCAAACCGCCCTGCAACCCGCCCTGCAAAAAACAGCGCAGGACAACTCATGGGACTGGCGCGTCAGCATTGCCGAGGTATCCAAGGCCGGCCCCTTCTCTGCGTTCGCGGGGATGGACCGTGTGCTGACTGTGATTGACGGGGAGTTGTTGCTCCTGAGCGTGGACGGCGCCGAGCACCCGCTTGAGAAGTACCGGCCGTTCCGGTTCTCCGGCGACGCCGCCGCCGCGGGGGCACTGCCCACCGGCGACATCCGGGACCTGAACGTCATCACCCGCAACGGCGCCTTCAAGGGCTACACGTCCATCATCGAGCTGTCCAAGAAGCGCGCGCATCCAGTGTTCGAGGGACAGTTCGGCATCCTCCTGCAGGGCCAGGGGACCGTCAGCCCCGGCACTGCGGGCGACCCCGCGCCCGGCGCCGGCAGTGCCGTCGGCACGCCCACAGTCACCTCGGAGCCGGAGCCGGAGCCGGAGCGCGTCGAGCTGAACCGTTATGACGCCGTCGTCGGCGCTGACACCGCCACGCCGGAAATCGTGGGCCGCGGATTCCTGGCGGTCGTCTCCATCGATCCTGCGCGGCCCGGTACGGTTTAGCGTTCGTCCGCCTTCAGGCGGGCGCCGCTGACACGCACGGAGTCCCCGGACAGCTTCTGCGCCAGCCAGATCGGAACGATCGAGACCACGATCAACACGACGGCCACGACGTTGACCACGGGCGCCTGGTTCGGACGGAAGAGGTTCTGCAGGATCCAGATCGGCAGCGTGGTCTCACCGGCACCGATCGTGAACGTGGTGACGATGATCTCGTCGAAGCTGAGCGCGAAGGCCAGCAGCCCGCCCGCCAGCAGGGCCGAGCGCAGTTGAGGGAACGTCACCAGGCCGAAGGTGGTGAAGACACCCGCGCCGAGATCGGAAGAGGCTTCCTCCAGGCCGGGGCTCATTCGGCGGAGCCGCGCTATGACGTTGTTGAAAACGGTCACCATGCAGAACGTCGCGTGGGCGATCACCACCGTCCACAGGCTCAGCGAAACGCCCATGATGGTGGTGAACATGTTGTTCAGGGCAATGCCTGTGACAACACCGGGCAGCGCGATCGGCAGGATCACCAGCAGGTTGATGACGTCGCGGCCGAAAAACTCATACCGCTGCAATGACAGTGCCAGCAGCGTCCCCAGCAGCAGCGAAATGACGGTCGCGACCACCGCCACCCACAGCGAGGACAGGACAGCCTCCCGGACTCCCGGCGAGTCAAAAGCCTTGCCCCACCATTCCAAGGTGAAGCCCTTGGGCGGCCAGCCGAACGTCCGGTCCGCGTTGAACGAATTCACCACCACGAGCATGAGCGGGGTGTAGATGAACAACAGCACCAGCGCGGTAACGACGCCCAGGACCACTTTGGCGCTACGGGAAAGCCTCATGATGCGCCTTTCGCTACAGGTTATTCAGGGCGCCGGTACGGCGGACGATGAAGAGGTAGAACATGATGATGGCGATAGGAACCAGCGACACAGCGGCGGCAAAGGGCAGGTTGTTCGCGGCTCCGACGTTTGCGTAGACCACGGTGCCCAGCATCTGGGTGGTCCCGCCGACGATCTGCGCGGTGATGTAGTCACCCAGGGACAGGGAGAACGTAAAAATTGTGCCCGCAATGATGGAAGGGACCAGCAGCGGAAGCATGACCAGGCGCATGGTGGTCAGCGGTTTCGCGCCGAGGTCCCCGGAGGCTTCCAGCAGGGAGTCGGGCACCCGGTCAAAGCCCGCGTAAATGGGCAGAATCATGTACGGCAGCCAGATGTAGGACAGCGTCAGGATGACGGCGGTCTCGCCATAGCCTGGGGACGAGAGGCCGACCGGAGCCCCCAGCCACTCCAGCAGCCCGCCCTCGGCCAGGACATTCCGCCAGGCGTAGGCCTTGACGAGGTAGCTGGCCCACAGCGGCATCAGCACGGCCACCACCAGCAGTTTCTCCCAGCGGGCGCTGGCCACCTTCGCGATGAAGAACGCGATGGGCAGGGCGAGAATCATGTCGATCACCGTGACCGCAACCGCGATCCACAATGTCCGCAGGGTGATCCGCTGATACACCGGATCGGTCAGGACCGTGACGATGTTCTCCGTGGTCCAGACCGTGGACACCTCTCCCGTAAAGGTGTCCACGGTCCAGAACGCGGTGATCAGCAGTGCTGCCAGGGCGGCGATGTACACAAGCACCAGCCAGCCCGCCGGCGCCGTGAGCAGCGCGGCAAGCCGTAGCCGGGGTGATCGGTGAAGCAACGCCGAGAAGGCGTTGGTTTTCGCCCTCGGTACAGCCCCGGCATCACGGGGTGGGCCGGGCGGCAGGTGTTGTATCTGTTGTGCCATCTCGCCTTAGTCTCTGCCGGCCGCCGCGGCCGGCTTGTTCTTGCGGTTTGGGTGCGCAGACGCCGGACTCAGCCCTTGATTTCCGTCCAGGCCTTGGTCCATTCCGAATAGTCGGTGCACTTGACGTCCGTGCGGCCATCGAGGCACTCGGCCACCGGGGTGGTCCAGTACCAGATCTTTTCGGCGTAGGCCGTATCACCGGAGTGGTACGTCTGGCAGTGCTTGGGATCCTTGGTCAGCTCGCAGGATTTGGCGTTGGCCGGGGATTCGCCAAAGTACTCCGCCACCTGGGCGTTCGCCTTGGGGCTGGCGATGTAGTCGAGCCACTTGTAGGCGCAGTTCGGGTTCTTGGTCTTGGATCCGATCATCCAGGTGTCCGACCAGCCGGTGGCACCCTCTTCGGGGAGAAGGGTTGCAACCTTGGCGCCCTCGCCCGTCGCGATGTTGGCCCCCACCTGCCAGGTGGTGCCAACCACGGTGCTCCCGGACGTAAAGGCCTGGACCTCCTTGACGACGTCGCTCCAGTACTCGCCGATGTGCGTGCGCTGCTGCTTGAGCAGGTCGACGGCGGCGGCCAGCTGGTCCTTGTCGAGGGCATAAGGGTTCTTGATGCCCAGGTCCGGCTTATGGGCCATGAGGTAGACGGCGGCGTCGGCTATGTAGATGGGCGAATCGTAGGCCGTGACCTTGCCGGTGTGCTTGGCGGCGTCGTCAAACACCGCGCTCCAGGAGGCGGGCGCCGGGGTGACTTTGTCCGTGGAGTACATCAGCAGGTTGGCGCCCCAGCCGTGGGGCATCCCGTAGTTGACGCCGTTGACGGTGTTCCAGGCCTTGTCCTTCAGGAACGGATAGATGTCCGGGTAGTTCTTCAGCAGGCTCATGTTGACCGGCTGGACGTCATGGCCGGCGACCAGGCGCAGCGAAGCATCCCCGGATGCCGAGATGACGTCGTACTGTCCGGTGCGCATCAGGGTCACGGCCTCGTCCGAGGTGCCGAACGGTTTGAAGCTGACCTTGCACCCGGTCTCCTTTTCGAACGGATGCACCCAGTCGACCGCCGGGTCGTTGCTGCCGTCCTCGACATACCCCGGCCAGCCAAGGATGGAGATCTGGCCTTCGCCGGCACCGATCTCGGTCTTCACCGGCTGGGTCGACGGTGCAGAACCCGATCCGCCGCTGGTCCCACAGGCTGACAGCGCGAGGGCTGCCGCCGCAACCGCCCCGACAACGAGGGAGGCCTTAGTTCTTGGTGCCATAATCCTTACCTTTCGATGTGGAGAATCTCTGGACTGGGAACGCTGCGGAACGGGCGGGACGCCCGCCCGACGTCAGGTGACGGGGCCCGGAAGCCAAACGACGGCGTCGTCGTCCCAGCTGACTGTGACTGGCTGGTTCACCAGTTCCGCGTCGCCGCCGGGCAGCTTTTCCGGAACCAGCGCGACGACGTCGGGCCCGCCGTCGAGCTGCACCCGCACCTGGGTGGCGTGCCCGACGTAGACGGACGACGTCACCGTCCCGGGCCGGGAGGTGGTGCCGGAACGGCTCTCCGGCTCCCCAGTCCAGCCGACGCGCAGCCGCTCGGGACGGATGCACAGGGGGCCCGGCCGGCCATAGAGCGCCTGCGCCTGGGCGGCGTCGAAAATGTTGGAGGTGCCGACGAAGTTGGCCACGAAGATGCCGCCGGGGCGCTCGTAGATTTCGTGAGCGGTACCGATCTGTTCGATGCTGCCGTTGTTGAAGACACCGATCCTGTCGCTCATGGTCAGGGCCTCCTCCTGGTCGTGGGTGACGAAGATGAAGGTGATGCCCAGCGAGCGCTGCAATTCCTTGAGTTCCACCTGCATCTGCTGCCGGAGCTTGAGGTCCAGGGCACCGAGCGGCTCATCCAGCAGGAGGACCTTCGGCTCGACCACCAGCGCCCGGGCCAGGGCAACCCGCTGCCGCTGGCCGCCGGAGAGCTGGGCGGGCTTGCGGCCGAGGAATTTCCCGAGCTGGACGCGGTCCAGGGCCTCCCTGGCCCGCTCGCGCCGCTGCTTTCCGGCCATTCCGCGCACCCGGAGCCCGTAGGCGACGTTGTCCACGAGGGACATGTGCGGGAACAGGGCGTAGTCCTGAAAGACGGTGTTGACGTCCCGCTGGAAGGGCGCCATCGCCGTGACGTCCTTGCCCTCGAGTTCGATGCTTCCGGACGTCGGTAGCTCGAAGCCGGCGATCAACCGCAGGACCGTGGTCTTGCCGGAGCCGGACGGGCCAAGCATGGAGAAGAACTCCCCGTGGCGGATGTCCAGGTCCACGCCATCTACCGCGACGGTATCCCCGAAGACCTTGGTGAGCTTACGGAGGCGGATCGCCGGAATCTCCTCGGTTCCGGTCGAGGTGCCGGCGGCCAGTGTTTCGGTCATGGGGTGCGCCTTACTCCGTTGCCGGATCGTCCACGAGAGAGCCACGCAGAGGAATGTGATCCAGTCCACACAGGGCTGCTGGGCCAAATGCTATTACTTCATAGGTTTTATGTATAGACCCTCCGGCAAAGCCCGGATTAGGATGACATCAGCCCGGTCGACGCACGGCGGCGCCCCCTGCGGACGCTGCATGGATGCCGGACGGTAACACCGGAACCGGCCGGATACCGCCGGAGGGGAAGGGAGGCCCGGATGGTGTTGTCGCCGAATGGCGCCTCCCGGAGCCTGGCGGCGGTGTTCACGCCGATCAAGTCACGCGGGCTCGTGGATGAAGTGTGCGGCCGGATCGAGCAGGCGGTGGAGACCGGGTTGCTGACCAGCGGCCAGCGGCTGCCGAACGAAACGGAGCTGGCCGCGGCCCTCGGAGTGTCCGCGGTAACGGCACGGGAGGCCCTTTCGCAGCTGCGTGCCTCGGGAATCATCCGGACCGCACGCGGCCGCAGCGGCGGAAGCTTCATCGCCGACAACGTGCTGCCCTCCCGGGAACGGGCACTGGCGCAGCTGCAGGAGTTGAGCCGGCTGCAGATCAGGGACCTCGCGCTGCACTACCAGGCGATCGCCGCGGCCTGCGCGGGGGTGGCGGCCCGGCGCTCCGACGCCGCCGACATCGCCACGCTGCGCTCGTTCATCCCCTCAGCCAACGACGACTCTGCCAGCTGGCGCCTGGCCCTCTCGGAGTTCCTGCTGGAAGTTGCGGCGATTGCCCGCTCCGCCCGGCTGGCCCGGGAGCTCATCCGGTTACAGGCCGATCTTGGCACCCTCACGCTGCTGCCCTGCGCCGATGCCGGGTACCGCGGGCGCACCGCCGTGATCCTCGAGGACGTGGCAGCCGCCATCGAGGCCCACGATCCAAGGGCCGCCGAAACCGGGGTCAAGGACTTGATCTCCGCCACGACCGACTGGCTGCTGACCGAGCAGGCCAAACGCTATTGACCGCATCCGCACGTTTTAGCCACGATCTTGACCGACCAATCCTCACCGTCCAGCTTGACCGCAAATGTCCCCGCCGCTTCGAGCTAAGGCAGCAACCATGTCCGAAACCACGTCCACCGTAGGCTCCTCCGCAGACTCCGCGGCACCGGCCGCTGGTCCCCCGGGAGGCCCCTCTGCTGCACCGGCCGGACCCGGCTCTGCCGAACGGGCCGCCGCCGAGCTCGACGCCACCATCGCGGGCATCGAGCACCGACTGGCGGACTGGGCTGCCGCCGCCGGTGCGGCCCTGGCCGCCATGTCCGGGAAAGTCACGGGCACGGCCGTGGACAAGCTCATCCGGCCCGTGGTCGAGGAACTGGTGCAACTGCCCGGCGGTTACGCGGCCGGCGCTGGGTTCATCGCCAACGCGGGGCTGCTCGGGCCCGAGCGCAGCTATATCGCCTGGTGGCAGGGCCCGGATCTGGAACACGTCGACGCGCTGGCCAACTTCAGTCCCAACTCCATCAGCCGCTACGTCAAGGCCGAGTGGTTCCGGACCCCCGTGGAAACAGGCCGGGCGCATGTCACCGGGCCCTACGTGGATTTCCTCTGCACCGACGAGTACGTCCTGACCTTCACGCACCCGGTGTTCACCCGTCCGGACACCCCGGTGGCGGGAATCGTGGGCATCGACGTCACGGTTCAGCGCCTGGAACGCGGGGCCATGCCGGCCCTGCGGCGGATCGGCGACCGGGCCACCCTGGCCAACGCCGACGGCCGGGCAGTGGTGTCGGCGGCGACCGATATCGACGCCGGAGACCTGATCTCGCCGGACCAGCCGTGCGCGCACTACCCAGTGGGGCGCACCTTCACGGTCTGGAGCAACGCAGCCGGACTGTGAGTCAGGCCGGCTGTGACGCGGCTTTGCTAGAATTGGAGGCCAAGGCCCCCACTTCCGGGCCTCCGGACGACGGTTCAGTACCCGGCACGCGACAAGACTGGCCACAGGAGCTGTCATGTCGTGGTTCATACTCATTCTTTCCGGGGCGCTGGAGGCCGTCTGGGCCGCCGCCCTGCACCGGACCGCCCAGGCCACTGGCCGCCGCCGGCTGGTCCCGGCATTCGTTTTCCTCGTTTCGGTCCTTGCCAGCACCGGGGGCCTCGCCGTCGCCATGCAGTCCATCCCCACCGGAACGGCCTACGCCGTGTGGGTGGGGGTCGGCGTCGTCCTGACATCCGGCTACGCGATGATCGCCAAAGTTGAGCGCGCGACGGCGGCGCGGATCCTGCTGCTCGGCGGGATTGCCGCGAGCGTGGCCGGCCTGAAGCTGGTGGCATAACCATGGCCGCGAACCGCATACGGAAAACGACAAGCAAGGCGCCGGCCACCACGCTGGCCTGGCTCATCCTGCTCGCCTCCGCCGTGCTGGAGGCGGTCTGGGCCACGGCCCTGGGCCTCTCCGACGGCTTCACCCAGCCGTTGCCCACCCTCGTGTTCGCCGTGACGGCCACCCTCAGCATGGTGGGGCTGGGCATGGCCGTGAAACGGATTCCGCTCGGCACCGCCTACGCCGTCTGGGTGGGGATCGGCGCCGCACTGACGGTCGGCTGGGCGATGGCCACCGGCGTCGAACCGGCCAGCCCGCTCAAACTGTTTTTCATCGCGGGGATCGTCGGCTGCGCGGCGGGCCTGAAGCTCCTGCCGGCCGGGAAATCCGGGAAGTCCGGGGCGTCCCCGGCGCTCCCGCCCAGTTAGTCCCCCCGGAAGGGGGTCCTTGCGGGCGGCACGCCATGGCCACCCCCCGTCCGCGGGCGGCAACCGGGCGGGAACGTCGGAATAGCCGCGCACACCCCGGGGTTCTTGCCAGGGACAGAACTACTCCGAACTTCTCAGTGCGCGAATGGAGATCCCCATGAATGCAGCAACAGTGAATGCAGCAGGAGTCCAGCTTGGCGACGGCCTGTTGGTCAGCCCGCTGGGGTTCGGCGGCATGGCCCTGACCCCTGTGTACGGCGAGGTGGACCCGGCGGAGGCCCTGCGGACCCTGCATCACGCGGTGGATGCCGGTGTCAGCTTCATCGACACGGCGGACATCTACGGCGGCGGCAGCAACGAGGAGCTGATTGCCCGGTTGCTCAAGGAACGCCGCGGCGAAGTCCAACTGGCCACCAAGTTCGGCCTCGTGGGCAATCCCGCAGCGGGCTACACGGACATCCGCGGCGATGCCGCCTACGTGAAACAGGCGGTGGACCGCAGCCTGCAACGGCTGGGCACCGACTCGATCGACCTGTACTACGTGCACCGCCGTGACCTCCGCGTTCCGATAGTGGAAACCGTGGAGGCCATGGCGGGGCTGGTGCAGGCCGGCAAGGTGCGGCACCTGGGCCTGTCAGAGGTGACGGCCGAGGAGCTGCGCGAGGCCAGCAGCATCCACCCGATCGCCGCGGTCCAGAGCGAATGGTCCATCTGGAGCCGCGACGTGGAACGGAACGTTGTTCCCGCCGCCGCCGAACTCGGGGTGGGTTTTGTGCCCTATTCGCCGCTGGGCCGGGGATTCCTCACCGGCACCGTGGACGCCTCGACGCTGGGCAGCAACGACTTCCGCCGCAATATCCCGCGCTTCGCCCCGGACGCTGCGGGCGCCAACCAGGGCGTGGTGGCCGCCGTGCGGGCGGTCGCCGCGGAACTGAGCGTTGCCGGGCGGGCTGCAACTCCCGCCCAGGTGGCGCTGGCCTGGCTGCTCGCGCAGGGCCGGAAGCTGGGGCTGCCTGTGGTCCCCATCCCCGGCACGCGCAAGGCGGCCCGGATCGACGAAAACCTGGGCGCCCTGGCGCTCGGCTTCACCGCAGCGCAACTGAAGACGCTCGACGCCGCAGCGGACGCCGTCGTCGGCTCCCGTTCGGCGGACCCCACCTGGGTGTCCCAGGGCCGTGAATAGCGCCTCCGTAGACTGAAGCCCATGGACTCGCTTATTCACTCGTTACGTGACATCACCATCCGCCGGATTTCGGTCAGCGAGATGGACAACAATGTGTACCTGCTCACGGCCAAGGCCTCCGGCGCGCAGCTCCTGATCGATGCGGCCGAAGATCTGGCCGCCATCCAGGGGCTGCTAGCGGACGCCGCTGCGGATACTTCCGCGACGCCAAAGCTGGCGTTGATTGCCACCACCCACCAGCACTGGGACCACGTCCGGGCGCTGCCGGGCCTGGTGGAAGCCACGGGTGTGAAAACCGCGGCCGGGACAGAGGATGCCCCGGAGCTTCCGGTGCCGGTGGATGTACTGCTGGATCACGGGGACGTCGGCAACTTCGACGGCTTCGACGTGACGGCAGTGCATCTGCGCGGCCACACTCCGGGGTCGATCGCCCTCGTGTACCAGGACCCCGCGGGGCCGGCACACATTTTTTCCGGCGATTCGCTGTTCCCGGGAGGAGTAGGCAACACGCAGAAGGATCCGGCGCGGTTTGCCCAGCTGATCACGGATGTCAGCGAGCGGCTGTTCGACGTGTATCCGGATGACACCGTGGTGCACCCGGGCCACGGCAAGCCCACCACCCTTGGTGCGGAGCGCCCGCACCTGGAAGAGTGGCGCGTCCGAGGCTGGTAACTGGCGCTGCGCTTCGCAGATTGCGCCGCGCATAATGCCGGTCGCAGAGGGAATTCCCGCAGCGACCGGCATTTTGCGCGTCACCGGCTACTTTGAGTAGCCGGCAAGCGAAACCTTAGCGGCTGCGGCGTTCGTTCGAGGCCGGAGCCGACGCGCGGCGCGGGCCGCCGCTGCGGGCCGGACGGCCTTCGCTGGAGCGGCCGTTGCCGCCGCCTGCGTAGGATCCGCCCGAAGTGCCACCAGTGTTGGAGGACCAGACAGCCGCGCTGCCTCCGGCTTTGCTTCCGCCGGACTTGGCGCCGGCAGCTGCGCGCTGGCCGGTTGCCGGGCGGCCGCTACGCTGGCCGCCGGTCGAAGCGCCGGCGCGGGGGGCGCCGCCGGTGCGGGGAGCGCCACCGGAGCGGGGTGCTCCGCTGCGGGGGGCCGAAGCGCCCCGGGCGTCGCTGCGTCCCTCGGCGGCGCGTCCGTCCGAACCGCGGCCGGCCGCGGCACGGCCGCCGGCTGCCGGAACATCGTTGTGGTGCGCGTAAGCGGTGGTGCGGCCACGGCCGCGCGCATTCCGGCGCTCGGCGCGCTCGGCCTCGGCGCGATCCTCGTTCTTCTCCGCGACGCGCTCTGCAGCGTTGCGGGCAGCAGCCTGGCCTTCATAGGCGACAGCGCGGCGCTCGGCGCGCGGCAGATCGGTGCGGGGAGCCTCGGCTCCGACGCGTCCGCGACCGCCACGGCCACCACGGCCACCCGCGGTGGGTGCAGCCTGGGTGGTGCGGCGGGCGCGCTTGCGCTCGGCGTTGGCACCCGTGGAGCTACCGCCGCCGTGCTGTGCGGCCTTCGCGGCCAGCAGCGCGGCGCGGGTGCGCGGATCGATCTTGTCGGCCATTTCGCCGACCAGTTCTGCAACCAGCGGGGAGTTGGCGGTGACGCGCTCGAAGTTGACTTCGACGCCGGCAGCCTTCATCAGCTTCTTGACGTCGGACTGCTGCTCGGGCAGGGTCAGCGTGACCACGGTGCCGTCGGAGCCGGCGCGGGCCGTGCGGCCTGAGCGGTGCAGGTACGCCTTGTGCTCTGTGGGCGGATCCACATGGATGACCAGTTCGACGTCGTCGACGTGGACGCCGCGGGCTGCGACGTCGGTGGCCACCAGGACGCGGACGTCACCGGAGGAGAACTCGGCCAGGTTGCGGTCACGGGCGTTCTGCGAGAGGTTGCCGTGGAGATCGACGGCGGGGATGCCGGCGTCGGTCAGGGTCTTGGCCAGCTTGCGGGCGTGGTGCTTGGTGCGCATGAAGAGCACGCGGCGGCCGGCACCGGAAGCGAGCTCGACGATCAGCTGCTTCTTGACGGTCTGGTCGTTGACCACCAGCACGTGGTGTTCCATGGTGGTCACCGCGGCCTGCGGGTCATCCACCGAGTGGGTCAGCGGGTTGGACAGGTAGCGCTGGACGATCTTGTCCACGCCGTTGTCCAGGGTGGCGGAGAAGAGCAGGCGCTGGCCCTGGGTGGGGGTCATGTCCATGAGCTTCTTAACCACCGGGAGGAAGCCAAGGTCAGCCATGTGGTCGGCCTCGTCCAGGACGGTGATCTCGACTGCTTCGAGGGTCAGGATGCGCTGACGGATCAGGTCCTCCAGGCGGCCCGGGCAGGCGATGACAATGTCGACGCCGGCGCGCAGGGCCTTTTCCTGGCGGGCCTGGGAGATGCCGCCGTAGATCACCGTGGTGGTCAGGCCCATGGCCTTGGCCATCGGCTCGATGGTCGCGTTGATCTGTGTTGCCAGCTCGCGGGTCGGAGCCAGGACCAGGCCCATCGGGCGGCCGGGCTTGCGGAAGTGCTTGGCTTCCCGCTCGGCGAGTCGTGCCACAAGCGGGATGGCGAATGCGATGGTCTTGCCGGAGCCGGTGCGGCCGCGGCCCAGGACGTCGCGTCCGGAAAGGGTGTCAGGGAGTGTCTTGACCTGGATCGGGAAGGGCTCCACGATCCCCTGGGCGGTCAGGGTGTCGGCAAGTGCTTTGGGCGTGCCGAGGGCAGCGAATGTAGTCATGTGTTTCAAGGTCTTTCAGGCGGTATCCGTGCGGATATCGGCCCCCGATGCCGGTTGGCTCAAGGGTTCGCCGAAGAAAAGTCAGGTGATCAACCGGGCTGTTGCCAAACTTCAGCAAGCGGCCGCCGGGACCAAATGGAACGCGTTCATCGACGCAGGATGTGCCTCTCACATGAAAAAATCCCACTGCCTGCGTGCGGATTCCCGAAGGAATCCGGCAGGGACCCGGTTGACGGACCGAGGCCGGTCAACCGAATCAAAAGTGGGCATCACTGCACATCAAGTTCCACTAGCCTACCATCCGGCAGGGCCGGGGCCCGTATCCGGGCCGCCGGCCCAGTCCCTAGCCCGCCAGGCTGGGTGCCTGGAACAGCGGCATGTGGGCGGACCGGGAAGCTGCGTCCTTGGAGGTGTGAGTGGTTGTGTGGACGGGCGGCCGTGACGCCGCGGGCGACTTGCCTGCGGCCGGGCTGGGGCCGGCCGGCCGCAGGATCACGAGCGCCTCGGCGTCTATGAGGCGGCGGGTTCCCGTCCGGGCATCCAGGATCCAGAACAGGTCCACCCCCGTGACGGTCTGGGTTACCGGGCCCCGATGGAAGAGCTTGCCGTTGTGCCAGGCCTCGATCTCGTCCCCCACGTTCAACTCGGCAGAGCTGTGGATTTTCCGTGCTTCGTCAACGTCCATGATCATTGCCCTTCCCCCGTGTACAACCTCTTGTGCCCAGCATTCACGACACAGGTTTCGGATTCGTTTCCGGGGCGTGATTTTTGCGTATCCCTGGGCCTGCGCGGCGTTCTCAGGGAGGCCCCATGCGTGTATTGACCTTGTATTGACCACCTTTGCGTCCCGGAGGAGCATGGTGGGCGGGCAAAGTGACGAGAGGAGACGGGGGACGATGCCGGGAATTCTCGTCGCTGGCTTCTTCCGGACCATCCAAGTGGCGCTGTTGCCAGTAGGGGCTGCGGGCTACGTCGCCGCTGTCCCGCGGCTGCTTAACTACAGCCGGCGTGCGGGCGTTTCGGCGACAGTGTTTGCCACCCTCTACACGCGCTACATGCAGCACCGGCTGGGGACGAGGCCGGATGAGCCTGCGGCCCGGCTCATGACGGTCATGCCGAATGTATCCCCGGAGGGGTTCCGGCTGGAGACCGCCCCCACGCTCGTGGGACACCTGCTGACCGGCTTCGTCCCCAAGATCTACCGCTATCCGTATCAGGGGCCGGCCCCGATGCGCCACCAGTCCACGGCACGGACCACCTACTACGATGCTGCCCTCCAGCGGCATCTGGCCGGCATTGACCAGCTTGTGGTCCTCGGTGCGGGATTCGACACCCGGTCGTTCAGGGTGTCGCCGGAGGACGGTGTGCGCTGCTTTAAAATCGACCTGCCCCGGACGCAGGCCCACAAACTCGCGATGCTCGAGAAAGCGGGCCTGTCGACCCGCCTGGCCACTTACGTGTCCGCCGATTTCGAGACCGAGGACTGGATGAAGAAGATCGTGGCGGCCGGCTTCGACCCCGGCAAGCCCGCGATGTTCCTCTGGGAAGGGGTGACCATGTATTTGGATCGTTACTCGGTCGAGGCAACACTGCGCAGGATCGCCGGCACGGCCGCCGGCAGCATAGTGGCCTTTGACTACTTCGCCAGTGAAACTATCGCCTCGCGATCGCCCTACATGCGGTACGCCCGGGCTGCCGCGAGATTCGTGGGTGAGCCGCTGACCTTTGGCATCGACAACACTCCCCCGGCCAGGAAGAGCGCGGCCGACTTTGTTGGGTCCTTCGGGCTGGCCCTTGAGGAGCACAGGAATTTTGGCCGGGAGACCCGACGGCGGCCCGCGCCCGCCGGCTTCGTCACCGCCGTCGTGGCGCCCGCCGTCGACGACGGCCCGCAGGAAAACAGTCAGCCAAACCTGTCGAAATACCACGATGAGGGGAAACCATGACAAAACACAGCCAGAGCCACACCCACGAGCACGACGCCTACGCGGATGCGGATGCGGCGCCGGGCACCGCGGCCCAGATGTGGGATGAAAAGTACAGCAGCCGCCCCAAGATGTGGAGCGGAGATCCGAATCCGCAACTCGTCGCGGAGGTGGCGGACCTGCCTCCGGGCGACGCTCTGGATCTGGGATGCGGCGAGGGCGCGGACGCCATTTGGCTCGCTGCCCGCGGCTGGGCGGTGACCGGCCTGGACGTTTCGGCCGTCGCCCTGGAGCGTGCGGCCGCCCACGCCCGGGAGCGGGGCCAGGATGCCACCATCGAGTGGGTGCAGCAGGATCTTGCCACGTGGATCCCGGACCGTTTGTTCGACCTCGTCACGGCCCAGTTCCTGCATTCCACCCAGATGCCGTGGCAGCAGGCGCTGCAGCTCGCCGCCGCCGCGGTCCGGACCGGCGGGACGCTGCTGATCGTCGGCCATCACCCCGACGGGCTGCCTCCGTGGGGCGCGCACCATACGCCGGAGAAGTTCTTCACCGCCGAGGACCTGGCCCGGGAGCTCCGGATCGAGGAGCCGCTGTGGCGCGTCGAGGTCCTGGACAGCCGGCAACGCAGCGCCGTCGGACCCGAGGGCGAGGCCGTGTCCCTCACCGATGCCGTGCTGCGGGCCACGCGCCTGGCCGCACAGTAGGCTGCCTGGCAGCGTTCGAGGGAGTATTCCAGGGGATCACACACCGTCGCTGAACCGCTTTGGAACTGATCCATTGCTGGGCCATCCGCTTCCGACTCAGGTCCGAATCACCAGCGGCAGCACGGCTACGTGGCTGGACCCGACCTCGCCCGTTGGCCCGGTTGGACGTACACCGACACCGCATGACCTAGGAATCATCGGAAGGCAACATCCCTGCCCTACTGACCTGCAGAACCGAAAACTGCGCCCCCCAACGGCCCCGCCCACGGCGGGGCCGTTCCGTTCGCCGTCGTCGCACCGTTGCCGCGCAAAAAATGTGACAAAAGACAGCGGACGACAACTGAAGCTAAGATGGTCGACAGTTGTCGAACCCGCCCCGGGTGGATGATTCGCGGAAACGCGCTACCGGAGCGGGCGGCGGGCGGCCGTGCCGACGTCGCATTTTCCCTAGGGCCCGCGAAGGATGTGGGCTCCGGACCCGCTCCCGCGCCTTCCGGGAGTTCCGTTCCGTCGGAAGCGCCACGGCACTTCCCCTGCCGGCCGGGCCCACGGCGGAGGCTGCCGCGACGCGAGGGGCCACGAAATACCGGCCCTAACCTTGATTTACCCGCCAAAACTGTTACCTCCGTCACACCTTGACGGATCCGTGCGGCCCGCACTGCGCAACCCCCGCCCGCTGCGACCGCCTGTGACAAGGAAGAAGCCTCATGTCTGAACGCACCACCTCGGCCGCTCCGGCCATTTCAGAATCTGACACTGCCGCCTCAGCCAACGGTGACTCCGGCGCCGGGAACCGCGAACCGCACCTCGCCCGCGCCCTCGGCAACCGCCACATCCAATTGCTCGCCATCGGCGGCGCAATTGGCACCGGCCTGTTCATGGGTTCCGGCAAGACCATCTCGCTCGCCGGGCCGTCCGTCATCTTCGTCTACATGATCATCGGCTTCATGCTGTTCTTCTTGATGCGTGCGATGGGCGAAATCCTGCTCTCCAACCTGAACTACAAATCCTTCAGTGACTTCGCCGGCGACCTGCTCGGCCCCTGGGCCAGCTTCTTTACCGGCTGGTCCTACTGGTTCTTCTGGGTAGTTACCGGGGTGGCGGACATCGTCGCCATTTCCGGATACGTGGACAAGCTCGCGCCCGGCACGCCCTTGTGGATCCCGGCGCTGCTGACGCCCGTGGTCCTGATCCTCCTGAACCTCCCCACTGTGAAGGCGTTCGGTGAAGCGGAGTTCTGGTTTGCCATCATCAAAGTCGTCGCCATCGTGGCCCTGATCATCACCGGCGCGGTCATGATCGCCACCCACTTCACGTCCCCGAACGGCGCGGAGGCCAACCTCGCCAACATGTGGAACGACGGCGGCATGTTCCCGCACGGCATGTTCGGCTTCGTCCTTGGCTTCCAGATCGCCATCTTCGCCTTCGCCGGGATCGAACTGGTGGGCACCGCCGCCGCCGAAACCAAGGACCCGGAGAAGAACCTGCCACGGGCCATCAACTCCATCCCGGTCCGCGTCCTCCTCTTCTATGTGGGCGCCCTGGTAGTCATCATGGCTGTCAATCCGTGGCGCACCATCGACCCCGCCAGCAGCCCGTTCATCGGCATGTTCACGCTGGCCGGGCTGGGGATCGCCGCAGTGGTGATCAACCTTGTGGTCCTGACCTCCGCCGCCTCCAGCGCCAACTCCGGAATCTACTCAACGTCCCGGATGGTGTACGGCCTCGCCCAGGACGGGAACGCGCCCAAGGCATTCGGAAAGCTCAGCGTCCGCAAGGTGCCGCAGAACGCGCTGCTGTTCTCCTGCATCTTCCTGCTGGCCGGTCTTGTCCTGCTCTACTCCGGCGACTCCGTGATCGGCGCGTTTACGATCGTCACTTCCGTGGCCTCCGTGCTGACCATGTTCGTGTGGTCCATGATCCTGATCAGCTACATCGTCTTCCGCCGCCGGCGCCCGGCCCTGCACGAGGCCTCGGCCTTCAAGATGCCGGGCTCCGCCTTCATGCCGTACGTGGTCCTCGCGTTCTTCGTCTTCATGCTGGTGGCGCTGGCGCAGGCCGATGACACCCGTCTGGCACTCTTTGTGGCCCCGGTGTGGTTCCTGCTGCTGGGTGCGGCCTGGCACTTCAACCGGAAGACCCCGCTGCAGCAGGCCCGGATTGTGGAATGGAAGGCCGTCCGCTCGCAGGAGGAAGCCCGCGCGGCTGCCTGATCCATGCGCTGATACAAAGTGAGCTGAGGAGCCCCGGCCGGATCGTCCGGCCGGGGCTCCTCTTCCGTGCCGTGCCGTGCCGCTACGGTGCTGCGCCCTTATGGTGCTGCGCCGCTAAACAGGTGACCTGACTGCGGCCGGTACGACGGCGACGCGCGGCGCGACGGCCACGGCGGCGATCCCGATCACCGCCGTGAGCGCGAAGACGCCGGCAAACGACGCCGATGGAGCCGCCGTCGCGAACGCGGCGAACACGATCCCGGTGCCGGCGAGGGCCAGGGCGCCGCCGAGGGAATCCGAAATGGACATCGCCGAGCTGTTGAAGCCCTCGGTGTCCTTGGTGGAGAGGGCCAGGGTCATGACGCTCAGGCGCGGATACATCAGGCCCATGCCGCCGCCGGCGAAGATCCATCCCGCGATCGCGACGGCGGCCGGCCACGCCAACACCGTTGTCACGAGGGCCAGCACGACGGCGCCAAGGACGAGGGCCGAACCGATCCGCACCGCCCTCCGGTGCTCCAGCCGGGTCCCCAGCCTTCCCTGGATGGCCGACGCCGCCGCCCAGGCGATGGCGCCGCCGGTGAGCGTGAGGCCCGCAAGCGTCGGGGGAAAGGCGTAACGTTCCACGAGCAGATACGGCAGGTAGACCTCGGCGCCGAAGAAAGCTGCGGACGCGAGCCCGCGGGTAAGGATCACGCTCGGCAGGCCGCGCCGGGCGGTCAGCGTGCCGCGCGGCATCAGGGGACGGACGGCCAGGAGTGCGACGGCGACGGCGGCCGCCGCCAGCACCGCCCCGGCCCCAGGTACCGCGGCTGACAGGTTCAGGCCCAGCACGGCGAGCGCGGCCAGCGCCGCCAGCGCCAACTTGGCCAGGCCGCCCGGCGGACGGCCGCCGGCTGCGGTCTGCACGTTTGCCGGGGGATCTCCGGCGACGCCGGATCTTCCGTTCAGGCCGCGCAGGGCCGGGGCCGTCAGGAACAGGGCCGGGATCACGAGTCCGACCACGCCGAGAAAGACCCATTGCCAGCCGGCCAGTTCCGCCACGGCGCCGGCCGCGAACGGGCCCACCAGGGACGGGATGACCCAGGCCGCGGAGAAGGCGGCGAAGATTTTCGGATGCAGGACCGGCGGGTAGACCCGGGCGATGACCACGTACAGGGCTACGGTCAGTCCGCCCCCGCCGAGTCCCTGCACCAGCCGTCCGGACACCAGGACCGGCATGGATCCGGCGGTACCGGCGATGAGCAGGCCAAGCACGAACATGCCCACTGCGGCCAGGAGCGGCGCCACCGGCCCTTTGCGGTCCGACCAGCTGCCTGCGGCCACCATCCCGATCACCCCGGTGGCGAGTGGCCCGGCGAAGGCCAAGGCGTAGAGGCCCGCGCCATCCAGCTCCCGGCTGACGAGCGGCATGATGGTGGTCACCGCCAAAGACTCGAAGGCCGCCAGGAACACCAGCGCGCAGGCGCCGAGTGTCACCAGCAGGTAGCTGCGGTGAAAAATGCCGGCCGATTCCGGGACGGACTTCGGACGGGCGGGCGGGTCGGTTCGGGACACGGGCGGGACCTGATCGGGGGACATGGACGCAACCCTAGAACCTCAACTCGGCTTGAGGTCAAGGCCGGTCCGGGCGGGACGGGTGGCGGCGCGGCCCCTGACGTAGCAACCGGAGGCTGAAGCAGGTGCAGAGCGCCTAGGGGAAGCATCCCACAGCTTAGAATCGCGGCACGCCGTGCACCGGGTCTGACCTGTCAGTCCGCCGCGGTCAATCTTCAGGTTCGTCTCGGATGCCACTGCTAACATCCCGGGGACAGAATCTCTTCTGTCCCAGATGTGAGGAGAAGGTGTGGGTCCGATCAAGAGTCTTTGGGCGAGTGTCCAGGGTGATCCCGTTTTCATGCGGCGGGTCAATGGATGGCTGGCGATCCTGTGGATCCTCATGATCCCGATTTCCCTGGTGATGGGATGGCTGGACTCGGTCGTTTATGTTTCGGCTCTGTCGTTGTGGGCTCTCGTGTCCGGTCATTGGTCCGCATGGCAGGCCGCCCGTGTGGAAGTAGCGCAGCTTGAAGAGGCCAAGATGCGTCAGAAGGAAGACCTCGTTGCCGAGGTAGTGGAAGCCCTCCTTGCCCGGACCAATGTGGAACCGGCAGAAACTGGCCGATAAAGGCCCGTCGAGGTGGGCGTGCCCTCCCGCCAGGCTCCTGGAGACAAGGTCATCGGTTGCCGAAGTGGCTGGTTAGACGCGATTGGTGTCGCGGCGGAAGGCCAGGGCTGCGCCGGTGCCGAAGAGGGTGAGCCAGAGCAGAACGTTGCCTGCGGCGGCCCAGTTGAAGGCGTCGCCCGTGAGGGGGGCCCGGGCGATTTCGCCCAGACCGTATGTGGGTGTCCAGACGCCGATGTTCTGCAAGGCCGGGGTCATGGTTTTCAGGGGTTGGAAGAGGCCGCCGAAGAACGCGAGGAAGGCCAGGACGGGTCCCATGAACTGCATGACGTTTTCAGAGGGCACGAGATAGCCGGCGAGCAGGCCCAATGCGGTGAAGACGAGGGATCCGAGCCAGGCGGTGAGGCCGGCGAGGATCCAGATGTGCAGCTCCATCCGGACGCCGAGGAGGATTCCGGTGGCGAAGGTCGCGAGCACCGCTAACAGTCCGACGGCCAGGCCGCCGATGATCTTGACCGCGATGTTGGCCGCGGGGGTGAGCGGGGTGAGCCGCAGCTGGCGGCTCCAGCCTTGGGCCCGTTCTATGGCCACGGCGCCCCCGGCGGAGGTGGAGGCCAGCATTGCCCCGTAGACGGCCATGGAGATCATGATGAATGCCGTGACGGAGGTGCCGCCGTTGCTGACCGGTACTGCCGGGTCAAGCGGAGTGTCTTTGTATTGGCTGCCGAAGGCGATGAGCATGATGATCGGGAAGGCGATGGTGAAGAACAGGGTGCGCGAGTTCCGGAGACGGCGTTTGATTTCAATGCCCAGCAGCGTCCGGTTGAACCCGCCGAAGCCTGGAACCCGGCGTTCCGTGGAGAGACCGGCCGGGGCGGGGGTGGGGCTCGGGTTCATTTGGTGCCTCCTTCTGCTCGCCCGGACAGATCTGGGGTGTCGGCGTCGCCGGCGTCGGACGTGAGTGAGAGGAACGCGTCTTCGAGATTATGGGACGTGATTTCCAGATCGCTGGCGTCGGTGTGGGTGAGGAGGTATCGGGCCGTGGCATCGGAATCTCTGGTGCGGATGATCACGGTATCAGTCCGGGCCTCGACATAGTCGACGCCGGGCAGTGCTTCCACGGCGGCGGGGTCGAGGTTGCTCACGGACGCCCGGACGGTGCGGCCGGAGGCCAGGGACCTGATGTGGGCTGCGGTGCCGTCTGCCACGATCCGTCCACGGCGGAGAAGAATGATCCGGTCCGCGTAGGCGTCAGCCTCGTCCAGATAGTGGGTCGCGAAGATCACCGTCCGGCCGCGGGCGGCGTCGGACCGGATTGCATCCCAGAAATCACGCCGTCCCTCGACGTCCATTCCCGTGGTCGGTTCGTCCAGCACCAGCAGCCCCGGATCCGAAACCAGCGCCATGGCAAAGCGGAGCCGTTGCTGCTGGCCGCCGGAGCATTTATCCACCCGGCGGTCTGCGATCTCGGCGATCCCGGCCCGCCCCAGCACATCGTCCACGGGCTGGGTGTCGGCGAACAGTGACGCCGTCAGGGCCACAGTTTCGCGCACCGTGAGGTCCTTGAGCAGCCCGCCGGTCTGCATGACGGCGGAGACCTGTCCGCGCGCAATCGCGCCGCGTGCCGTGTGCCCGTAAATCCGCACGTCACCGCGGTCCGGTTTGGCCAGTCCCAGGAGCAGGTCGATGGTTGTGGTCTTGCCGGCCCCGTTGGGGCCAAGGAACGCCACGATCTCACCCGGGGCGATGGTCAGGTCGATGCCATTGACGGCGTGGACGCTGCCGAAGGCTTTGTACAGGCCGCGGGCGTCCACGGCAGCGGCCGGGGTGCCTACGTGCGCAACGGGACCCGGTTGGGACAGAAGAGCCTCGGACATCATGAACCTTTGCATCGAAGGACGGTTTGGCGGACACTGATGGCCCTGCGATCGGTACTTGGGAGCAGCCACGGCCGGGACGGCGGAAGCGGAGCGCACTGGTGTTTCGGATTCTAGTGGACGTCGCTGAACTTGCAAGCGGGACACCTCGGCTGTCCGCACAAGAACGTCAGCCGCTTAGACGAGGACGGAAGGGGCCTTCTCGGGCGCCGGATCCTGCCTAGAATCCGGTGATCCGGGCGGCAACAACGGTATCTTCGCTCAGGTAATAGGAGGCGCAAATCCGGTGGTACCCGTCGGCGATCCGCGCGGTCGTCCCGTTCTTGACGCTGCCGCGGATGACCAAACATGGCGAAAGTGCCGTACCAGCCCTGACCCGACCAAGTTCCTTGACAACATCCGGGTCATCGGCGGGCAGCAGCGGCAGCCCCGCTGCACGCAGCAGGTCCTTGGCCTTGAACGACACCGTCGCCGCCTCTTTAAGCGCCTTGACCGCCCTGGACACAGCTTTGGGACCGGCGATCAGGGAAAGATAGGAGGCGGCGGCAGGGTAGTCGTGGTGCTGCGGTTCCTTCAGCCACTTCACCGTCACTGGAGTGGCTTTCCGCTTGGGTGCGGTTTTGGGGTTGAAAGGCTTGCGCTGCTTGGCCATGGTTACTTCCTTATCCGCGGCCCGCGACGACATCGGGCTGAACTCCGCAGACCGTGAACTCCTGACTTTTGGGCTGAAATCGGAGGTCGCGCTCAGACTCCGCTGTGGGTCGCCCGGATCCAGGACAACTCGAACGGGATGGATGTCGATAAGTCGAGGTATTTCGCCGCTGGCGGGTCTTCGTAGGCGGAGATGATCCCGACAAGCTTCAGGACGCCGTTTTCGGTCCGCAGCACCGGGCCCCCGCTGTCGCCGTGGTTGGCAGACTTGGCGTGCGAGAAGGTGCAGAAACTCCATCCCCCGGTGATGGACGGGCATGATCCGGAGGGGACAACTCTCGTGGACATCGCCACCAGGGTCGCCGGCAGGCCACGAGGGCAGCGTTGTTGACTGAGGAACGGGTCGCTCAGACAGCCGTAGCCGGCAAGAACGACGCTGGTGTTCACCGGTGCGTTCACTGTGGCCAGGGGGATTGGCGCTTCAGTCACGGGATGCGCCAGATGAAGTATGCCGATGTCGTTCCGGAGCAGGGGCTCGTTGAACCCCGGGTGGACAATCAGTCCTCCCTGCAAGACCGGGACCGGCACGGTGAATTGCCCGGGGTGAGATCCATAGTGGAACGTGACCGCTGCTCTTCGTGGCGTTCCGCCGTTGTAATGCAGGCAGTGAGCGGCCGTGACGACCGCATATGAGCTGATCAAGGCGCCGCTGCACGTGGCAACGGCACCATCTGGATAGACAAACTGGATTCTCACGGCCCAGGGGTATCTGTTGGGGCTGAGGATGGTCCCGTTGTAGATGGCCTGGGCCGGAGGCGCGACCCCGACGAGGCCGGCGAGGACCAGGACCACGGCCACAAGAACCGCTCTCCAACGGGGACGCGGACTTGCAGTCGATAGCGCACCGGCCGGGACTTGGTGCTGGATCTCGATCTCTGGCATGGGGGTTCTCCGTCAAGCAGGTACGGGCAATAGTCGGTCGGGGCCCCGCGGACCCGGTTCACGATGACGCTGTGGACTGCCGCAGCCACAGGCCATCACCTTGCGCCCGTTGCCTGCCCTGAGTCAAGGCCAAAAGAAAGCCGGCTGGGATCGGCTTCCGAAACCCCTGCCTTTACCGTCGCCGCGTCGAACGTTTGAGCCGGAACCACGACGGCGCCGCTGGCTCTCGAGTCCGGGTTCAGCATCCAGCCCACGCGCTTGACGGTGCTCAGCATGACGACGCTTTCCACGAGCACGATCCCGGGCACCTTCTCCTGGAGCGCCACCTCGATGTTCATGACGTCTGCCAGGGACTGCAGCCACATGATGATCACGAAGTTCGTGGGCCCGGTGGTAGAGGCGCTGAGCCGCACGTTCCGCATGGTCCGCAGCTCGGCGGCGGCTGCCTCGTGCCGCCCGGCGGGGACGTTGACGAACCATTGGCAGGTCACGGGGAACGCCGATAATTTCTGGGCCACCTCGCACCGGAATGACAGGATGCCGCTGGCGAGCACACGGTTAAGCTGGCGCTGGACGGTGGCAGGGTGCCTGCCCAGCCCGCGGGCAATGTCCGCCGCCGAGGCCCGTCCGTCCCTGGCCAGGAACGGCAGGAGCGCCAGGTGGCTTTCCGGCAACGCTTCCCGGGCGGCAGCCTGGGCAGCCCCGGTGGCCTCCGGGCCGGCCAGTGCCCGCACGGCGGCCTGCTGTGCGCGGCTCAGCACATTGAGCCGCCAGGAGCCGCCGCTCGCGTGCAACCTGGTGCACAGGGCGGTCTGGTATTTGAGGAGGCCGTCGATCTCCTTCAGCCGCGAGATGACCTTCAGGCTGAAATCGTCCAGGGAGGGCGTAATGACGGTCAGCATGAGGTCCCGGTTGCTGGCCGCTTCCTCCACCGTGACGATTTCCGGCATCTCGGCAAGCCTGGCGGTGACCTCCTCGCGCCGGTTCATTTCGCAGTCCACGGCAACGAACGCCAGGCACATCTGCTGCGGGTCGCCGATCAGGTGGGCGGTGATCCAGGAAACGCCAGAGGCCAGCAGCCGCTCCCAGCGGGCGGCGAGCGTGGTGGCATGGACGCCCAGCACCTGGGCCGCATCCGCCCAGCTCAGGCGCGGGGCAATCTGCAGGACGTTGATCAGGGCGAGATCATCCTCGCTGAGTTCCATCATTCTCCCCCTCATTCATGCACGAAATCTGCGCTACCGACGCTTTTTTGCATTTTTTCTGGCCTTCAACGGCGTGTGAACCATGTCACTTGAGAATAGACGCAGGACGTCCTCAGCGGACGCTATCCAACCAAAATCACAACCCAGCGCTTTCGACCACCAAGGAGAAACACGTGCCGATCACCGCAGACGCCCGGGAAATGCAGGCGGACCTTGCCCGGCTCCGCCATGAATTGCACCGGGAACCCGAGATCGGCCTGACGCTGCCCCGGACCCAGGAAAAGGTGCTCAAAGCCCTGGACGGGCTTCCCTACGAGATCACCCTCGGCGAGGACACGACGTCGGTCACCGCGGTACTGCGCGGCCAGGCGGCCGGAACCGGCGCGGGCTCCCGCCCGGCCGTGCTGCTCCGCGCGGACATGGACGGCCTGCCGGTGCAGGAGAAAACAGGCGTTGACTTCACGTCCCGGATCGACGGCGCCATGCACGCCTGCGGCCACGACCTCCACACTTCCATGCTGGCAGGAGCCGCCACGCTCCTGGCCGAACGCCGCCACCAGCTGGCCGGCGACGTCGTCCTGATGTTCCAGCCCGGCGAGGAAGGCTTCGACGGTGCCAGCCACATGATCCGCGAAGGCGTGCTGGATGCCGCCGGCCGGCGGGTCGACGCCGCCTACGGCATGCACGTGTTTTCCGCCCTGGAACCGCACGGCACGTTCTGCACCAAGCCCGGCGTCATGCTCAGCTCCTCCGACGGCCTGATGGTCACCGTGCTCGGTGCCGGCGGCCACGGGTCTGCCCCGCATTCTGCCAAGGATCCCGTGACGGCGGCCGCCGAAATGGTCACCGCCCTCCAGGTGATGATCACCCGCCAGTTCAACATGTTCGATCCCGTAGTCCTCTCCGTGGGGGTCCTCCAGGCCGGCACCAAGCGCAACATCATCCCGGAAACCGCGCGCATCGAGGCCACCATCAGGACCTTCTCCGAGGAAGCCCGGCAGAAGATGATGGAAGCCGTGCCGCGCCTGCTGAAGGGAATCGCGGCGGCGCACGGGCTGGAGGTCGACGTCGACTACCAGCAGGAGTACCCGCTCACCATCACGGACGAGGACGAGACTCACACGGCGGAGAACGTCATCGAGGGCCTGTTCGGCGATTCCCGGCTGGCCCGCTGGGCCACCCCGCTCAGCGGCTCTGAAGACTTCTCGAGGGTTCTCGCCGAGGTTCCCGGCACGTTCATCGGGCTGAGCGCCGTCCCCCGGGACGCCGACCACGCCACCTCCGCGTTCAATCACTCCCCGTACGCCACGTTCGACGACGGCGTGCTGGCTGACGGTGCCGCACTCTACGCGGAACTCGCCATTTCCAGGCTGGCCGCGCTTGCAGCAGCCGAGGCTCCCGCCGCGGCCAACCTTGCCGCCACCGCCACCCTTTCCTAGCTGCCATCCCCGAGGGAGAAGACCATGACTGCAACCGCGATTACACCGGCGGCAACCCGAACATCCACCGGCAAGACGCTCATCGGCACGGGCATCGGCAACGCCGTCGAATGGTACGACTGGGCCATTTACGCCACGTTCACGCCGTTCATCGCCAGCCAGCTTTTCAGCAAGTCGGACCCTGCGTCCGCGGTGCTGTCCACGCTGGCGATTTTCGCCGTCGGCTTCGTCGCCCGCCCCTTCGGCGGCTTCCTGTTCGGTTGGATCGGTGACCGGATCGGCCGGAAAGCTTCCATGACACTGGCCGTGGGGCTCGCGTCGGTGGGCAGCCTGATGATCGGCATCGCGCCGACCTTCGCGGCGGTGGGCACCTGGGCGTCGTTCATGCTCCTGGTCGCCCGGCTGATCCAGGGCCTGGCGCATGGCGGTGAGCTGCCGTCGTCGCAGACGTACCTGTCCGAAATGGCGCCGAAGGAACACCGCGGCTTCTGGGCCACCCTGATCTACACCTCCGGCACGGTGGGCATCCTGTTCGGTACCCTGCTGGGCGCCGTGCTGAACATGACCCTGAGCACCGAAGTCATGAACGCGTGGGGCTGGCGCATCCCGTTCCTGATCGGCGCGGCCATGGGCCTCTACGCACTGATAATGCGGTCCCGGCTGCACGAAACGGACGTCTTCGAGGGCGAGGCAGCGACGGAGAAGCGCGCTCCGATCTGGCCGCAGATCGTCCGCCACCGCAAGCAGGCCCTCCAGGTGATCGGCTTGACCGTCGGCCTGACCGTCATCTACTACATCTGGGGTGTCGTCGCCCCCAGCTACGCCACCACCGCCCTGAAGATCGACCGCGGCGAGGCCCTCTGGGCCGGCGTGATCGGCAACATCGTGTTCATCGCGGCACTCCCCTTCTGGGGCAAGCTGTCGGACCGCATAGGCCGCAAGAAAGTGCTGTGGTCCGGTGCGATCGGCGCAGGCATCATGCACTTTCCGATGACCGCCCTGCTCAAGGATTCCGCCTGGCAGTTGGCCGTCAGCATGTCCGTCATGCTGATCTTCATCGCCGCCAGCGCCGCGATCGTCCCGGCCGTGTACGCGGAGCTGTTCCCCACGAGCATCCGCACCGTCGGCGTCGGAGTGCCTTACTCAATCTGTGTGGCGCTCTTCGGCGGAACCGCGCCCTACTTGCAGCAGTGGCTCGGCACCACTGTGCAGATGCCGCAGCTGTTCAACGTCTACGCCGTGCTGCTGCTCGCCGTCTCCGCGGCCTGCGTCTTCACCATCCCGGAAACGAAGGGCAAGGACCTCACCCTCTGATCCCGGACCGCCCGGTTGCGTGTTTGTTGGGCAACGGAACGTCAGTCGCCGACGAAGCGGTCCCGTCCGGCCCGGTACCCGAACACCGCGGCGAGGGAGCCCACCAGGAGAAAGAGCACGCCCGCCGCGGCAAAGGACCCGGTGGACTGGTGGAGCTGGCCGACCAGGAGGGTGCCGCTGGAGCCCAGTCCGTAGCCCACGCCCTGCATCATCCCGGAGAGGTGGGCCGCTGTGTGCCCGTCGCGGGTGCGGACCATGATCAGGGTCAGCGCCGCGGCGGTCAGGCTTCCCTGGCCCAGGCCCAGCAGCCCGGTCCACAGCCAGATCAAGTCCAGGGGCCCGAAGATGCTGAGCGCGAAGCCTCCGCCGGTCATGAGTGCCACCACCGTGTTGATGCCGCGCTGGTCCCGGAACCGGGTGGCCAGCGCCGGCGCGAACAGCGAGCCCAGCATCTGCAGCACAATCGAGGCCGAGACGATCAGGCCGGCCGTGCCGCCGTCCACGCCGCGTTCACGCAGGATCGGGGCCAGCCAGGCAAAGACGCTGAAGGACATCATGGCCTGCAGGACCATGAACGCAGTCACCTGCCAGGCCACGGCGGAGCGCCAGACGCTAACGCCGTCTGCCGGCCGCGTCGCGCCGCCGGGACCGGCCCTAAGCGCCAGCGGCAAGAACAAGAGAAGGACGACGCCGGCCGGCAGCGCCCAGAACCAGAGCGCCGCTGTCCACTGCCCGGTCGCCCGGAAAACCGGGAATGTGAACCCGGCCCCAAGGGCTGCCGAGGCGCAGATCGCCGTGGTGTACAGGCCGCCCATGAGGCCCAGGCGGTGCGGGAAGTCACGCTTGACCACGCCGGGCAGCAGCACGTTGCACAATGAAATCGCGGCGCCGCACGCGGCGGTTCCGGCCAGCAGGGCCGGCAGATGGCCGGCCGCTGGCAACTCCACGGGCCGCAGCAGCAGCCCTGCCGTGAGCACCGCCATGGCACCGAGCAGCACCCGCTCGGCGCCGAATCGGCGTGCCAGCGCCGGCGCCAGCGGGGCAAACACGCCCAGCAGCGTCACCGGCACGGTGGTGAGCACCATGACCGCCCAGGCCGGAAGCCCGGCGTCGGCCGTCACCTCCGGGAGTACCGCCGCGAAGCTCGAGAACACGGTGCGGAGATTCAGCCCGATCAGGACCAGGCAGATGGCCATGTACGCGAGCATGCGGCGGGCTGCGGCGCGCGGCGGTCCGGCGGAACCGTCCCGGACAGCAACGCCGGCCGAAAGGTTCTGCTCGTCGGTTTTCCCAGCTGAGGTCACCCACCCCATTCTTGCAGCAACCCGCCCGCAGTCCCTTCTTCAGGGGGCCGCGGGATCCACCGGAGGCGCCCCGGACGCGCAAACTCAACTATTCTGGAAGGGATGAGCGAATCCCCAGAAACCCCCGGCACGCCGGCAGACCCGGAGTCCGGCGCCCCTGAAGAGACCCGGCTGCCGCGCCCCGTGACCCCCGGCAGCCAGGCTTCGTTCGGCACCTACGGAGGCCGCCCGGTCAGTTTCGTGCGCCGCGGCACACGCCTGCAGGGCCGCCGCCAGGCCGCCTGGGAGGAGCACTCGGACCGCTGGGCGGTTGAAGTCCCCCGCCATATCGCCAATACGTCCGTCCACCCGGACTATGCGTTCGACGCGGAGGCCGAATTCGGCCGGACGGCTCCGCTGGTTGTGGAGATAGGCTCCGGCCTTGGCGACGCCGTGTGCCACGCCGCGGAGGAAAACCCGGACAAAGACTTCCTGGCCGTGGAGGTTTACACCCCCGGTCTGGCCAACACTTTGATCAAGATCAACAGCCGCAAACTGGGCAACGTGCGGGTGGTGGAGGCGAATGCCCCCGAGGTGCTCGCGACCATGCTCCCTGCCGGCTCCGTTACGGAACTATGGGTGTTCTTCCCGGATCCGTGGCACAAGTCCCGACACCACAAGCGCCGGCTCATTCAGCCGGAGTTCGTGGATCTCGCCGCCCGGGCCATCAAGCCCGGCGGCATCTTCCGGATCGCCACCGACTGGTCCAACTACGCCGTTCACGTCCGTGAGGTCATGGCGGGCTCGGCGGAGTTCGTGAATCTGCACGGGGGCGAGCGCGCCGGTGCGGACAGCCCCCTGACCCAGGTGTGGGAATCCGGCGTCGAGTCCCGCGTGGGCGGCGCGCCCGTCAAGGAAGGCCGGGCGCCGGTCAGCACCGAACACACCGGACCCAACGAGGGCGTCGACGGGACAGGTGGCTGGGCACCGCGGTTTGAGGGGCGGATTCTGACCAGCTTCGAGAACAAGGCGCACGAAGCCGGGCGCCTGATCTTCGACCTCAGCTACCGCCGAATCTAGGCGCCCCGGGTCCGCCTGCATCTGTTCCTGAACGGTTTGGCGTGACACGATTACGGAACGAACCGCGCTGGGTAGCACTAAGGACACGATCATCAAACGAGAAATGAAGGACGCCGCTGACGTCGCCGAGGACGTCACCAATTCCAAGCCGCTCGAAGTGATGGCACGGGCCGGATTCGCCGTGTCTGGCCTGTTGCACTTCCTCATCGGGCTGGTCGCGATCCGGCTCGCCATGGGCGGCAAGGGCCAGGCCGACGTCAGCGGCGCGGTGCAAGAGCTCGCCAAGCAGCCGGCCGGGCCGCTGCTGCTTTGGACCTCTTTTGCCGCCTGCGTTGCGCTGGCCATCTGGCAGACGTCTGACGCGATCTTCGACTTCGAGCACCTCCCGGCCAAGAAAAAGGTCGGCAAGAAGCTCAAGGCAGCCCTGCAGGCCGTTGTCTACGCCGTGTTCGCGCTGACGCTCGCGTCCGTGGCCACCGGGGCCGGTTCCAACAACCGCGAGTCAACGTCCGATATGACCGTAAGCCTCATGAAGGCACCGGGCGGCGTCGCGCTCCTGGTGGTCATCGGCGCCGCGGTAGCCGTCACGGGAATCGTCTACGCGATCCGGGGCTTCAAGAAGTCCTTCGTCAAGTACCTGCGCATGCCGTCCCAGCCGCAGGCGCGCACTGCAGTGACGGTCGTCGGAGTCGTGGGTTACGTGGCCAAGGGCTTCGCCCTGCTGCTGGTGGGCCTGCTCATCATCATCGCCACGGTGACGGCACACCCCGAAGAGTCAACCGGGCTCGACGGCAGCCTGAAAGCCCTGCGGGAGCAGCCGTTCGGCGTGTATTTGCTGGCCGCAGTGGGTGCCGGGCTGATCTGCTACGGCATCTACATGGTGGTGCGGGCCAAGCTCGCAAAGATGTAGGCTCGCGCGGACTGTTGGGCCTGCGCCCGCCCTGGCACGCTCCCGCCTGGGCTGCGGCACCTGGACTGCGCTAACCCTGCGGCACGGCGATAACAGCCACGGTCTTCTGCTGTTCGTCCCGCAGCGCGACACTGGCGATCTTGGTCAGCTGCACCGGCGTCGCCCCGGTAATCCGGACCCTGCCGCTAGGCGTGGCCGTCCACGAGCAGGCGCGGTCCTCGCCGCCGTCACGGTCCTTCACCCAAACCGAGAGGGTACCGGCGACAGGCAGGCTGCGGCCGTCCACCGCCAACTCGGTGCCCCAGGTTTTCTTGACCAGCCCCACCGTGACCTGCATCCCGCTGCTGGCCGCAACGGAATAGCTCGCGTCCGGTTTGGGGGGTTGGTTGAGCAGCGGAGCGGCCATGATCCCCAGCGCCAGGCATGCGGCGGCGGCTGCGGCCACCGCGGCAGTCCACCGGCGCCGCACTTTCCGGCGGCGGGCGGCGATCTCGTCCAGGAGCCGGCGCGGGACGGGAACGGGTTCCGGCGGAACCAAGGTCCGCTCGTGGGCGGCCGCAGCCGCCGCGGTGAGCGCCACGGCGTCGGACACCGGGATCGCGTCGAGCAGCGCGGGGAGGCTGGCGAGATCGTCCAACTCCCGGCGGCACTCGGCACACACGGCAAGGTGCTGGTCGAAGGCTGCGGCCTCGGCCGGCTCCAGCCCGCCGAGCAAGTACGCGCCGAGGAGGTGATGCAGCTCGGTCCCGTTCACCGCTGCACCCCCATTTCGTCGAGGATTGACCGAAGGGCCCGCACGGCGTAGAACGCCCGGGACTTCACCGTGCCGCTGGGGATCTTCAATTGGGCGGATGCCTCCTGGACTGTGTAGCGGCGGTAATGGAGGGCAACAAGGACTTCGCGGTGCTCCGCGCTGAGCCGCAGCAGCGCCTCTTCCATCAGGACCTTGTTGAGCAGGTCATCGATGCGTCCGGCGCCATCGGGGGTGTCCGGGACATCGCGTTCGCCGGCTTCCTGCGGGCGCCGTTGGGCCTTGCGGTAGTTGTCGATCATGATGTTGCGGGCCGTCCGAAACAGATAGCTGCGCAGGCTGCCGGTGATCTGGGGCGCCTGTTGCCAGACCCGCAGCACAGTCTCCTGGACGACGTCGTCGGCGAGCTGCGGATCCCGGGAGGCGCTGAGAACGAACCGCTTCAAGGCCGTCCCGTGGTCGCGGTAAATGGCAGCCACGACGTCTTCATCCAGCGGCATGTCCCACCTTCCGGGATTTCCTGTCCTGCCCCTATATGACGTACGGGCGGACCCAATAGTTCAGTGTGCACCAGGACAGCCCCAACATGAACCTGCCGGGTCCGCCTTGAACCATTCCGCGCTCCCCGCCGTCGTATCGGGTAGCGCCGGCCTCTGAGTTGGGCTGGCTCGAGCCTAGGAGCAGCAATGAAGAAGCACCTCAGCATTGGCTTGTCCGCTTTCGCCCTCGCCGCGCTACTGTCCGGCTGCGGCGGCGGAGCGACCACCACGGCGCCGACGTCGGCCGCGCCGGCCACCTCCGCTCCCGCAGAGACCAGCGCGCCAGCGACCTCGGCGCCCGCGTCCATGGCCGCTGCGGCGCTTTCGGTGGGCCAGTCCAAGGCGGGCCAGATCGTGGTGGCCGACCAAGGACTGAGCGTCTACTTCTTCACCAAGAACACGAAGGACTCCGGAAACAGCGCCTGCACCGGCGCCTGCCTCACGTCGTGGCCCCCGGTCACCTCGACGACCGCCACCCCCACCGTGAACGGCGTCACCGGCAAGATCGGAACCATTCCTACGGCTGACGGAAAGATGCAGCTGACCATCAACGGGATGCCGATCTACTACTACTCCAAGGATCAGACCGCGGGAGACATCACGGGCCAGGGCGTCGGCGGGGTCTGGTACCTCGTGTCGCCCTCCGGAGAGATGATCAAGACCGCGCCGAGCAGCTACTAAGGGGAATTCGGCCGTGCCGATTCGCCCGGCCCAGCGAGCCGGGCGCGACGTACGGCCGGCGCCTGCTATTTCGGGGGAGGCGCCGGCCGTACCGGGGAATGTGGCTTAAACGCCGGCCTCTTCAAATTCCGTTGCCACTTCGAACTCCACGGCTGCGAGGATTTCCTGGGTCCGGGGGTTGAGCATGAACGCCTCGTCATCGTCTTCCAGCATGAGGAATTCGCCCTGTTCCGTGGTGAAGTGCCAAGCGAGGGTGGTGTCCCCGTTGTGCTCGTAGTTGGGATCGCCCATGGTGATCCGCTCCAGGCTGTGGCCGGCAATGTCGCACAGTTCCCGGATGATCTGTTCGAACTCCGGCGCGTCCAGGAGGTCTTCCTCGGCGGCTGCCGCCTGGCGCTCCGCGAGGTCGGAAAGCCTGGCCACCCGAGCGGCAATGTGGGCGTCGAGGTCGTCGTCGGCAAGAACCAGCAAGTCCGCCTGGCCACGCAGCCACGCGGCGTTGAGCGCCACAATGTCCTCTGTCTCGAGAACCGACTCGAATTCCCCGTCCAGTTCTTCAATGCCGCGAACGGCGTCGGAGACGGCGTCCCCCGCTTCGTCGCCGTCTGTGCCGGCTCCGGCTGTGTCGCCTTCGGCGGTCCAGCCGCTGCCGCCGTCGAGGTACGCGTCGACGTCGGTGTCGGTCAGGGCACCGAAGGCGGCCACTGTGCGGTTGAAGAGGTCCAAGTGCGCGGCGGCACCCATGGCGGCCAGCCCTTCCCGGACGTAGGGATCGACTTCCTCGCGTTCGGGCGCGGTAAAGACGTACTGCGCGAAGCCGCCGGCCAGGGCCTGCGTCAGGTAGAAGTCCACGTAGTAGCTGCGCAGCGCGGCCGGGGAGATCTCGTCCGCCTCCAGCAACTCCTCGAACATGGCGTTGACCACGTTGACGTTTGCGTCGACAACGTCCTCGTTCCCGCCGCTAAGGCTTTCCGTGGTCAGCACGGTCGGGTAGCCGTGGACGGACTGGGTGGTGGGCTCACCGGTGGTCATGGGGAATCCTTACTGCTGGCACTGCTGAAACTCCGGACGTCTCCACGGTAGGTCCGTCTTCACGGCGGGCAGCCCAGCCCCAGTTGAACGTCAGGCGAAGTTTGGGCGGCGGTTCCACGGCCGCGGGCGAAGTTCCGGGGCCCGCCAAGGCTCGGTAAGATGGATCAGATGACCACCTGCCGAAAGTAGCGCGCACATGCCATCCCATCCGGACGAGAGTGCGGCACTGGCGATTCAGACCCCCGCGATCAACGACCGCTCCCTCGCGGCCGGGCTCGCCTACGCCATGGGGAGCCGCGTTTCCGGGATCTCCTTCGATGCTGCCACCGGCCTGCTGCTGGGCAAGGTGCGGGGCGGCTCCGACGTGCCCTATTCCACGACGGCGAAGCTTGTCCGGAAAGCCGGCGGCTGGAGCTGCACGGTGGGAGTCTGCAGCTGCCCGGTCCGCAAGGACTGCAAGCACGTGGCGGCCCTGCTCTTCTCGGCCGAAGACAACCCGGCCACCCGGCTGCAGCTGCTGGCCCCCGCCGAGGGCACTCGGCTGGCCCGCCAGAGCGCACCACCGGAAATGGCCGACTGGGAGCAGGCCCTTAGCTCCCTGATTGCCCACCCGGGAATCACGCCGTCCGCCAACGGCACACCGCTGGCGCTCCAGTTCGACATCGAGGAACCCGCCCCGCACTTCTCCTACACGGGCCGCCGCGATCCGCTCCGCAGCGTCCGCCAGCTGAAGGCACGCCCCGTCATCATGGGGGCCAAGGGCAAATGGATCCGCGGCGATGTCTCCTGGAGCACGCTGAGCTACCTGAACTACCGACGCGAATGCAACGAGTCGCATGTGGAGTGGATGCAGGAATTCCTCGCCTCGCACACCGCCGTGGCGAACCGCCAGCATTCCGGCACCGGGTTGTGGCTGGGACTGAACACCTACGCCGGCAAGAACCTGTGGAGCCTGCTGTCGCAGGCGAAGAAGATCGGCGTCGCGCTGGTGCACAGCCGCGGCGACGAGCCGGTGCGGCTGGTTGAGCAGCCTGCCGCCGTCGGGCTTAACCTGGCGCGGTTCGGCGCCGAAGGGGAGAACGGCGGGCTCGAGCTCGCGCCGACCATCACGGTCGAAGGCCAGGTGGTGGACCCGGCGTTGGTCGGGACCATCGGCCGCCCGGCGCACGGGATCTTCCTGGCGTCCGACGGCGACGCCCTGCCCGGCATCGCCCCCGCCGGCCCCGTCATCACCCTTGCCCCGCTGGAAAGCGGTCTCAGCGAGGAATTGCTGACCTTCGTCACGGGCGGGACCACGCTGCATATCCCCGCGCGGGACGAGAGCCGCTTCCTGACCGGCTTTTACCCCAAACTGAAGCAGACCGCCCGGGTTACCGCCTCCGACGAGTCGGTGGAACTGCCCACGCTTGCGGTCCCCACCCTGTCCCTGCTGGCCAACTACGGGGCGGACCACCGGGTCCGGCTGCACTGGGAATGGCACTACAAGTCCGGGAACCTCGTCACGGCGCAGCCGCTGTGGCGGCATCCAGGCGATCATGGCTACCGCGACGACCCCGCCGAGGCGCGCATCCTCGAGGCCGTGGGACAGCCCTGGGACGTGGTGCCCGCCGTCGGCGAATCCGCGACCGGCGGCTGGGGCACGCCGCGTCTGGCGGCCACGGCAGAACTGGCCGGCCTGGACACGCTCGCCTTCACCGAGGACGTGCTTCCCCGGCTCCGCGACCTCCGCGATGTCTCCGTGGATACCTCCGGCGAGATCGCGGACTACCGCGAGGCCGAAGAAGCCCCTGTGGTGGCAATCTCCACGAAGGCGACAGACAGCCGCGACTGGTTCGATCTGGGCATCGTCATCACCCTGGAAGGCCAGCCGGTTTCCTTCGCGGCACTGTTTTCCGCACTCGCGTCCGGTCAGACCCGCATGCTGCTGCCCAGCGGGGCGTACTTCTCGCTGGACCTGCCGGAGCTGCACCAATTGCGGGCGCTGATCGACGAGGCCCGCTCTTTGCAGGACAACCCCGGCGACAAAGACGCCCCCCTGCAGATCAGCCGCTTCCAGGCAGGATTGTGGGACGAGCTCGCACACCTCGGGATCGTCGACGAGCAGGCAGCGGCGTGGCGCGAGTCCGTGGGCGGCCTGCTGGAAGGGGACATCAAGGGCCTTCCCCTGCCCGAGTCGCTGAACGCCGAGCTGCGCCCGTACCAGCTGGAGGGCTTCAACTGGCTCAGCTTCCTGTACCGCCATGGCCTCGGCGGTGTGCTGGCCGACGACATGGGCCTGGGCAAGACCGTACAGGCCCTGGCCCTGATGTGCGCCGCGAAAGACGCCGCGGCCGGGACCGCCCCGTTCCTCGTCGTCGCCCCCACCAGTGTGGTGGGCAACTGGGAGGCAGAGACGGCACGGTTCGCGCCGGGGCTGAGCGTGCGGGCCATCGGCGAAACCTTCGCCAAGAGCGGTTCGCAGCCCGCTGAGGCGATGGCCGGCGCAGACATCATCATCACCTCCTATGCCCTGTTCCGGATCGACTACGAGGCCTACGCCTCCCAGACCTGGGCCGGCTTGGTCCTGGACGAGGCGCAGTTCGTCAAGAACCACCAGTCCAAGGCCTACCAGTGCGCCCGCAAACTGCCTGCCGCCTTCAAACTCGCCATCACGGGCACCCCGCTGGAGAACAACCTGATGGAGTTCTGGGCACTGACCTCGATTGTGGCCCCCGGGCTCTTTTCCAGCCCCAAACGGTTCGCCGAGTATTACCAGAAGCCGGTGGAGAAGAACGGCGACAAGGGGCAGCTGGACAAGCTCCGGCGGCGGGTCCGGCCGCTCATGATGCGGCGCACCAAGGAACAGGTCATCCGGGACCTGCCGCCCAAGCAGGAGCAGATTCTGGAAGTCGTGCTGAACCCGCGGCACCAGAAGGTGTACCAGACGCACCTGCAGCGGGAACGCCAGAAGATCCTGGGCCTGATCGAGGACGTCAACAAGAACCGCTTCACCATCTTCCAGTCGCTGACCCTGCTCCGGCAGCTGAGCCTGGACCCGTCACTGATCGATCCGTCACTGTCCGGGGTGCGTTCCAGCAAGCTCGATGTCCTCTTCGAGCAGCTCGCGGACCTGGTGGCCGAAGGACACCGGGCCCTGATTTTCAGCCAGTTCACCGGCTTCCTGGGCAAGGTCCGGGAACGGCTGGTCGAGGAGAACATCGAGTTCTGCTACCTCGACGGCGGCACGCGCAACCGCACCGACGTCGTGAACGAGTTCAAGAACGGCGCCGCGCCGGTGTTCCTCATCAGCCTCAAGGCCGGCGGCTTCGGCCTGAACCTGACCGAGGCCGACTACGTGTTCTTGCTGGACCCGTGGTGGAATCCGGCGTCGGAGGCCCAGGCCGTGGACCGGACCCACCGGATCGGCCAGGCCCGGAACGTCATGGTCTACCGGCTCGTCGCCAAGGACACGATCGAGGAGAAGGTCATGGCGCTCAAGGCCAAGAAATCCCAGCTGTTCGCCGACGTCATGGAAGGCGACGCGCTCACCGGATCCGCACTGACGGCGGAGGACCTGGCGGGACTGTTCAACGACTGACACTGTTCAACGACTGACGCTGCCCAACTGCTGACACTCCTCACCTGTGGGCCCGTGCTCGGAGCCGGGCCAGGAGCGTCGCGGCGAGCAGCGCCGTCGTCACTTCCAGCGCGATGACTGCCAGCAGCGCTCCGGAGCCCGCGGGCGCCGCTCCGGCAGCGGTTCCATGGTGGATGTGGCCCGCGCCGCCGGAGCCTGCGCCGAGGAGCAGGACCGCGTGCACCCCGGTCATCGCCAGCGCCGCGGCCATCACCTGGCGAACGGCGGTGACCCTGCCGTGGCGCCAGATGTGCACGGCGCACGGCAGGCACACAGCCACCATGGCGAGCATGAGCAGGTTCAGCCATGTCCCGTGCTGGTTCCCGGCGGCAAGCCCCAGATGCGTGAGGCAGGACGCCGCCGTCACGGCGGCGCAGATCCGGGGATGAAGCACAATGCCGCCCCGCCGGCCACCCCGGCTGCAACGCCCACGGCGCCGGACTAGCTGTGGCAGTGGCCGCCGGCCGGCTGCGCACTTGCGGGCACATCCAGCACGGGGCTGCGGTCAAAGAATCCCTCGGGCCGGAGCTTGAAGCCGACTGTGTCTACCGGCATGATGGGCCAGTCCTCGGGACGCGGGAAGTGGGTCAGACCGAAGGTATGCCACAGAACGATGTCCTGGCCGTCCAGCTCCCGGTCCTGCGCCACAAACTGCGGCAACCCGGCTCCCCCGGCGTGCTGGTTCACGAAGTCGCCTGTGGGGTACCGTTCCTCCTCCGCGAACCGGGTCACCCACAGGTCCTTCGTGGCAAAGGCGGCCCGCCGGGCGATGGAGGACTCCGGGTCTGCCAGCAACGTGGGCTGGCCCTCGGCATGGAGCTTGTAGCCGACGGCTTCGCCGAGCCGGTTGCGTGAGTCCGGATTGGAGATGACCCAGGTCCGGCCGCTGCGGGCATCGGCCTCGCGGGCACCCTCGGATTCGCGGGCGATGACTGTGCGCTTCCGGGAGAAGGCATTGCCGCGTTCATTGCCTTCGCCCATCGCCTGCCGGACCACGTCCTCTTCCTCCACCCGGTTGGTGAAGCCATCGATCGCCATGTCCAGCCGCGCGCTGAACAGGTGCTGGTGGTACGGGGCGCCCAAGCCCGGGGCGAGCTGGGAGATGTTGGCCGAACCGCCTTCCGGGTAGGCGGAGGTGAAGACGACGCCGGTCGCTTTGGCCTCGAACTCGATGGTGCCGTCGAGGTACAGGTACCAGTAGAAACCGTAGTCGTAGTTGCCGATGGTGGTGAAGAAGGAGATCACCAGGCGGCGGTTGCGGCGGGTGTAGTTGATGCCGGTCCAGAGGTCGCTGTGCTTGGCCAGGATGCCCCAGTCTTCCTCATGCATGCAGATGCCGTTACGGATTTCCCGGGGGTTGCCGAAGGCGTCGCTGATGACGGGGCTGAGGTAGGTGATCTCGCCGAGGCAGTCGCAGCCCAGTTCCAGCGAGTTCGCGTACTGGCCCACGAGGTATTCACCGGTGTCGAAGTAGTTCTGCCAGGACCGGATGGGCGACGGGTCCCCGTAGGGAACCACCATTTCGGCGATGGATGCGCGTTTGATGATGGGCCGCTTGCGGCCGCCGTCCCGGAAGGCAAGGTTGTGCAGCACCACGCCTTCGCGGACGTCGAAGCCGACGTCGACGCTCCACTTTTCCCACTCGATATGGTTTCCGCCGGTGACGGTGAAGCTGGGTCCGTCCGGCTGGGTGATGTTGATGGGTTTCTGCGTGGTGCGCAGCGGGCCGGTGAGCTCCGGATCGGTGTAGTTGCCGTGTTCGGCGGGAATCGGGACGGCACCGGTGTCCAGCACCTGCGTGACTTCCTGGCTGACGACGTCGACGTAGGCCACCAGCCCGTCCACGGGGTGCGCCCAGGCACTGTCCTCCGGGAAATCCTGCACGAAGGCCAGGCCACGCAGGATACGGCGGCCCTTTTCCTCCGAATACTCGAACACCCCGGCGGACAGCGGGGCGACGCGGACCTTGCTGACATCCAGGCCCCGGTCAGCCAGCGCCTTGAGCCACCGTTCGTCTGTGGCCAAGAGCTGTTCGACGACTTCGAATTCCTCCTCCAGGACAGGAAGCTCGCCAGTCAGCGCGGTGTCCACCTCGACGGCGGAGATCACCGTGCCGCTGGAAACCGAGACGGTGACGTCGGCCGGACGTCCTCCGGAGACGTCGTGCAGGAAGACCCGGAACCGGCGGTCCTCGCTGTCGGCCGGCGCGTTCCTGGCGGGGTCCACCAGGCCGAGGTACGCGATGCGCTGGGTGTCTCCCAGCAGGCCCGCGGCACGCAGAATGCCTTGGACGGCGGCGATCTCGGCGCCCGTGGCCAGGCTGTAAGGACTAAACGAGGTGTGGGTTTCAGTTTGTACGGGCATCTTGGGGGCCTTCGTTCGGTGACCCTGGCGGGTCAGAACTTTATTTTCTATAGTTGTAGAGAATACGGAACCGTAAGATGTGCCACAAGAGTCCGACGCAAATATTTTGGGGAGCTGCCCGGTGCCAAAGATTGTCGACCACGACCAGCGGCGGCTTGAACTCGTCGACGCGACGTGGCGGACCATCGCCCGGCTCGGTATTGAAAGCGCCACCATGCGCGAAATCGCCCTCGAGGCCGGCTTCGCGAACGGGGCCCTCAAGCCGTACTTCCCCACAAAGGATGACCTGTTGACGTTCGCGTTCGGGCACGTCTTCAACCGCACCAACGAACGCATCGCGGAGGTCACCGCCGGGCAGTCCGGACTGGTGGCCCTGAGGTTGTTTTGCGTCGAGGTGCTGCCCCTGGACGAGGAGCGGATCAACGAGGCCCGGATTGTCATTCCCTTCTGGCAGAAGGCCATCAATGATCCCGGCAAGGCGCGGATCCACCGGGATTCTATGGAGCAGTGGCTTGCTGCGATCCGTCAGCACCTTGCCGAGGCGCGGCAATCCGGCACCGTCACCACAGTCGTCGCCGACGCCGCGCTGGCCGGACAGTTGCTCAATTTCCTCCTCGGCGCACAGATCGCGGCCGCACTGGCCCCCGAGGGCCAGGTGGAGCTCGGGCTGACCGAGCAGCTGGAAGGGCTCCTGACCCTGCTGGGCTGCTAGGCCCCCGCGCATTCTTTTTTCGCCGGTTGTCGAAAAAAGATGACAGCGGCGGGCCGCGCCGCTACCCTGAAAGGACTGTGTCCCACGGCACAGTCCCCGGAAACGGCACAGTCCCCGAATTACGACGGCGTCAGGATCTTTCGATGACCGCAGTTGCAGCCCGCCCATCCCTCCGTCCCGCAGGGCAGGACGTCCGCACCAGCACGGCGGCCTCGTTCGAGCACTGGAGGCACCTGGTCGCGGAGTCCTTCGTCCCCTTGGCCGCCTCGAGCGCAGATGCGGACAACTTCCGCGGCCGCATGCGGGCACGCAGGCTGGACCGTGTGGCGGTGGTCGAAGTCTCCTCCACCAGCCATGAGGTCCACCGCACGCCGGCACTGATCGCCCAGTCCAGCCAGCGCTATTTCAAGCTCAATCTCCAACTGCAGGGCACCGGGCTCCTCATCCAGGACAACCGCGAGGCCCTCCTGCGCCCGGGCGACCTCTCCATCTACGACACCAGCCGGCCCTACACGCTCGCGTTCGAGGGGGACGCCCGGCTCATGGTGGTGATGTTCCCCTGGGATGCGCTGTCCCTGCCGCCGGACTGCATCGCGCAGCTTTCGGCCGTGCGGATGGCTTCCGACGGCGGCCTCGCCGCGATCGTGGGGCCGTTCATCGCCCACCTCGCAGAGAACCTGGACGTGCTGAGCGGCCCGAGCGGGTCCCGGCTCGCCACAAATGCCCTCGATCTCGTGTCCACCATGCTGCATTCGGAACTGGACATGTCCCCGGACCGGATGAGGCCGCAGGCCCTCCTGGCGGCCTCGATCCGCGAGTACATCGACGCCAATCTGGCCGATCCGCTGCTCTCGCCCGCTTCCATCGCAGCGGCCCATTTCATTTCCACCCGGCACCTTCACAATGTGTTCCATGAATCCGGGACCACCGTGGCGAGCTGGATCCGGACCCAGCGGCTGGAAGGGGCTCGCCGCGAGCTGCGGGACCCGCTCCTGGCCGGCATGCCGGTAGGGGCAGTGGCCGGGCGTTGGGGCTTCCTGGATGCGGCCCATTTCAGCCGCTCCTTCCGTGATGCCTTCGGTGAGTCCCCCAGCGACTGGCGGCGCGGCGCCTGAGCATGACCTTCCCGGCGGCTGACAGCGCGAGCAGTTTCGACAGCGCCAGCCGGACCCGGGGAGCACAGAGGGCGGCGCCGGATCTGTCCGGCACCGCCCTCGCAACTCCTCAGCCGAGACGACTACCCGGCGAACTCATGCCCTGAGTTCCGGAGCTGCCTCTCCACCCGGATCTCCACCAGCACGCCGGCCGCAAAGACTACTGGGACGGCGATCAGCAGGCCCACGGCCGTTTCAGCACTGCCGCCGATCAACGCGGTGAAGTTGCTGATCACCAGGGACAGAACCCAGCCAAGCAGCAGGGTGGCGAGCACGGGCGCCACCGCAGTCTGCCAGATCTGGCCGGCTTCCCGTTCGCGCCGGAAGTACGCGACGACGGCCAGGGAGCAGAGCATGTACAGCACTAGGAGCGCCGCCACGGCCAGCCCGCTGAACCAGGAAAAGAGTGTCAGGACAGGATCCAGGGACAGCACCGCGAACGGCGCGACGAGCAGGAAAGCGATCACGGTCTGGATCCGGGCGGCGACGGCGGGGGCCTTGTGCCGATTGGTCCGGGCGACGACGCGGGGCATCGACCCGCGCAGGGCCAGCGAATGGAGGTAGCGGTTGATGCCGTTGTGGAAGGCGATGATGCCGGCCAGCAGGGATGTCACGAGCAGGACGCCGGTGACGGTTCCTGCCCATGGCCCGAACAGCTCCACCATCGGCGTCAGCACGAAGGAGGTGGAGTCGCCCGATTCGAGAGCCGCGCCCGCGGCATCTATGACGTGCGAGGGGCCGTAGTAGCTGACCAGCATCCACGAAATGAAGGAGAAAAAGACCGCGATGACCCCCACCGAAAGATACGTGGCACGGGCGACGGTACGGTGGGCGTCCTTGGCCTCGGCCGAGTAGATGGCCGTGGATTCAAAGCCGAACATCGAGGCGACAGCGAACATGATGGCTACCCCCGGAGCCCCTGCGCCGATCGCCGAGGGAGAGAAGGACGCCGCCAGGCTGATTCCTTCCGGTCCGCCGCCGCGCAACAGCACGGTGAACCCGAACATGAGCAGAATGGCGACCTCCAGGCCCACGAGCACGGCCAAGACCCGCGCCCCGAGTTCGATGTTGAGGGATCCCAGCACCTGCACGCCCGCCATGGTGATCACGGCCAGCAGCCACCAGGGGACCTCAATGCCGGCGGTTCCGAGGACGCCCGAGAACGCCGCGCCGTAGAGCCCGTACATCGCGGCCTGGACCGTGCTGTACGCGAGGAGAGCGAGCCAAGCAGCCCCTGCCCCGATCTTCCGCCCAAAGGCGGCGGTGACGTAGGCGTAGAAGGCGCCGTTGGCCTGAATTTTGCGGCTCATCGCGACGAACCCGACGGCGAAGATCACGATGACGATGCCCACCACCAGATATGCCCCGGGCGCCCCGGCACCGTTGCCGAGCGCCGCGGCCAGCGGCGACGCCCCGACGATGCCCGTCAACGGCGCCTGGGCGGACAAGACAAAGAAGAGAATGCCCATGACGCCGACACTGCCGGCGCGCAGCGCGGTGGAGTGCTCCGTGCGGGGACGGGCTTCCGCGGTCCGGGACTCGGAATTTGAAATACTCATCGGATCCTTCTTAACGGTCATGAGTCTGGGAATGGCTGTCTGAGAAATGGAGGTGCTGTGCACCGTAAAATCCAGCATGGCAGGTGACGCCCGTCACTCTCTTGTCGATCCGTGATCGGTTGTTGTTCCCCAGCGCAATGGAACCCAGCGCATATGGAACCCAGCGCCTATGGAACACAGCGCCTATGGAACACTGCGCAATTGGCCTGCCGATCATTCGCACCGGGTCAACTGCAGTTCGCGCAAAGACAAGACTGCGCGTCAGGCACCGGAGGACACTCGGACATGTGTCTCAACGACGCAGCGCCTCAACTACTCGATGTGGAGTACCCATGGAAACCTACGACGCCCTCCTCGCCTCAATCACCCCGGTGTCCGGTGAGACCCGCACAATTCTTGACCCGGCCACCGGTGAACCGGTCGGCGAAGCCCCGGTCCACACCGTCGAGGACCTGGAGCAGGCCATCGCCGCCGCGGCCGCCGCGCAGCCGGCTTGGGCTGCCCTGGGCCACGACGCCCGCTCCGCCGCGTTGCTCAGGGCCGCCGACGCCGTCGAACGCTCCGCCGAGGAACTCGCCCGGCTGCTCTCCCGCGAGCAGGGCAAGCCGCTCAACGGCCCGAACGCCCGCTTCGAGGTCGGCGCCTGCGCAGCCTGGCTCCGCGCGGCCGCCGCCACGCCCCTGGCACCCGAAACCGTGGTGGACGACGGCGAAACGTACGCCGAACTGCACTACCGGCCCATCGGCGTCGTCGGCGCGATCGGCCCCTGGAACTGGCCCATGATGATCACCGTCTGGCAGGTTGCTCCCGCCCTGCGGATGGGGAACGCCGTGGTGGTCAAACCCTCCGAATTCACCCCGCTGTCCGTCCTGGCCCTCGTCGAAATCCTCAACCAGGAACTCCCGGAGGGCCTCCTCACGGCGGTCTCCGGCGGCCGCGAGGTCGGCGCCCGGCTGGCCGAACACCCGGCGATCGGCAAGATCATGTTCACCGGCTCCACGGCCACCGGCAAGGCCATCATCAAATCGTCCGCCGACACCGTCAAACGTCTCACCCTGGAGCTCGGCGGCAACGACGCCGGCATCGTCCTGCCCGACGCCGACCCGAAGGCGATCGCCGAGGGCCTGTTCTGGGGCGCGTTCATCAACACCGGCCAGACCTGCGCGGCACTCAAACGCCTCTACGTGCACGACGCCATTTACGACGCCGTCTGCGCTGAACTCACCAGCGTGGCCCGTGCCATGCCTATGGGCAACGGCCTGGATGAGGCCAACGTCCTGGGGCCGCTGCAGAACCGCCAGCAGTTCGAGATCGTTGCCCGGCTGGTTGACGCCGCCCGCGACTCCGGGGCCAGGATTCTGCTCGGCGGCAACCCGGACCCGGACCAGCCGGGCCACTTCTACCCCGCCACGCTCGTGGCGGATATCGACAACAGCAACCCGCTTGTCGCCGAGGAACAGTTCGGCCCCGCCCTGCCGATCATCCGCTACAGCACTGTGGACGAGGCGATCACCCTGGCCAACGGGCTCGACGTCGGACTCGGCGCCTCTGTCTGGTCCTCCGACTCCGCACAAGCCCGGAAGGTGGCGGCCCGGATCGAGGCCGGCACCGTCTGGATCAACAAGCACGGCGCGGTGGACCCCCGCGTCCCCTTCGGCGGCGCCAAACAGTCCGGCTACGGCCTCGAATTCGGCGCCGAAGGCCTCAAGGCCCTCGGTGTTCCGCAGGTGATCAACGGCTGATGCCGGCCGGCGCAGCTGTTGCGGGCACGGGTTCGTGCCGCAAATAGCTGCGCCGGAACCGGCCGCTGCCGGCGGTCAGGGCCCGCAACTCCACGGAGTACTTCAACAGTTCCTGGTCCGGAACCTCGGCGCTGATCTCGGTGCCGTCGGCCCCGGCAGAGGTGGTTCCGGTCAGGCGTGCCCTTCTGGAGGACAAGTCGCTCATCACCGCGCCCACGTGATCCTCCGAAACGCTGATGGTCACGGACGAGACCGGTTCCAGGAACTGAATACGGGTTGCGGCCGCTGCTTCCCGGAGGGCCAGCGCGCCGGCAGCCTGGAACGCCGCGTCGGAGGAGTCCACGCTGTGCGTTTTGCCGCCGATCAGGGTGACCTTGATATCCACTACGGGGAACCCGGCGGAGACGCCTTTCTGCATCTGGGCACGCACGCCCTTTTCCACCGAGGTGATGAACGGCCCGGGAATCACCCCGCCCACGGTCTTGTCGACAAACTCGAAACCGGCGCCGCGGTCAAGGGGTTCCACCTCGATGTCGCAGACGGCGTACTGGCCGTGGCCGCCGGATTGCTTTACGTAGCGCCCATGCCCGGCCGCCGGCGCGGCAAACGTCTCCCGGAGCGGCGTGATCACCGGGACGGTCTGCAGATTTACGCCCTGGTCCCGCAGCCTGCCCAGGACGACGTCGGCGTGCGCCTCCCCCATGCACCACAGGATCAGCTGGTGGGTTTCGGAGTTGCGTTCCACCCGGAGCGTGGGGTCCCCGGCGGTGACCTTCCCCAGATTCCTGGCCAGGGCGTCCTCGTCGCCGTGCGTGGCAGCTTCGATGGCGACCGGCATGAGCGGGTCCGGCATGTCCCAGGGTGCCACCAGCAGCGGCAGGTCCTTGGCCGAAATCGTATCCCCGGTCTCGGCGGTGCCCAGTTTGGTCAGCGCGCAGATATCCCCGGCGACGCAGAACGGCACCGGCCGCAGTCCCGATCCCAGCGGTGAATACAGGTGGGTGACCCGCTCGTCGCTGTCGTGGTCCTCGTGGCCGCGGTCCGCCATTCCGCGGCCGCCCACATGGATGGCGGCGTCCTCGCGCACAACGCCGGAGAAGACGCGGACCAGGCAGACGCGGCCGAGGAACGGATCGATCGTCGTGCGAACCACTTCACCGAGCAGCGGGCCCTCGGGATCGCAGGCGAGCGGGCCGGCGGGCACCCCGTCGAGGTCCGTCGCTGCGGGAACGCCGTGCTCCGCCGGCGTCGGAAACGCGCGCACCAGAACCTCGAGCAGCTCCGCCATGCCGAGCCCGGATTCCGCTGACGTCGGCAGCACCGGGTGAAAGGACCCGCGGGCCACGGCCGTCTCCAAATCGTCGATCAGGACATCGGGGGCGATTGCAACACCGGCGAGGTAGCGGTCCATGAGCGTCTCGTCCTCGCTCTCGGCAATGATCCCTTCGATCAGCGCGTCACGTGCGGTCTCCGCCGCGGCAAGTTCGACGCCGGTCGCGGCCCGGGTGGCCGGCGCCGTTTCCGCCGGCCCGTACTCGGACACCGTCCCGGTCAGCAGCCCCAGCAACCCGTTTACGGCACCGTCCGAGCGGACCGGCAGGTAGAGCGGAACGATCGCGTCGCCGAATGCCAACCGGCAGCGGGCGACGGCGGCGTCGAAATCCGCGCGCGGATGGTCCAGACGGCTGATAACCACGGCCCGCGGCATTCCGAGCCGTTGGCATTCGCTCCAGAGCGCAGTTGTCGCAGCGTCGACGTCGTCCGTGGCCGAGACGACAAACAGCACCGCATCCGCCGCACGAAGGCCGGCCCGCAGCTCGCCGACGAAATCCGTATAGCCCGGAGTGTCCAGCAGGTTCACCTTGGTCTCCCCCACCGTCACCGGCACCACCGCCAGGGCCACGGAGCGCTGCTGCGCGATGGCGGAGGGGTCCGAGTCGCTCACCGTGGTGCCCTCGGCGATCGAGCCTTTACGGGTGATGGCCCCGGTGGCGGCAAGCGAGGCCTCGGTAAGCATTGTTTTTCCGGAACCGGAATGCCCCACGAGGGCCACATTGCGGATCCTGTCCGGCTGCTCCGGCGGCGCGACGCCGTTGGCGTCGGCCCGCCGGAGGTCAGATGTACCCCGGACCGGACCCCTGGACGGGGTCTTGGCGCCCTTCGACGGCATGAGAACCTCCCGGCGTCGCATCCACTCGTGCCCCGCAGGGCCTTGTGTTAAGGATTGGACACCCTGGGACGCCCGGACAGCAAGGGCTTTTTCACGCCGTGGCCGGAGCAACCATGGACCCCGAGGCCGCCCGGTTCCGGAGCCACCGGCCCAGGGCTTTGCCTTTGCCCTTCCACCAGTTGTCCTCGTCGGTGTCATGGTGCCACCGGAAGATCACGGCGACCAGGACAAAGACTCCCGCGCCGACGTCCTGCCAGGAGCCGGAAGCGGCGTCGATGAGCACGCTGAACGCCATGACCAGGATGGAAGGCAGGGCAAGAGTCCGGAACGCGGTGTTGGCCACGTATCGGCGGTGGGACCGCGGGACGGAAACTGCGCGGACGAAGTCGAAGCACAGGCATACGACCACGAGGGTCTGCCCCAGGGACATCAGGACGTGCCCTGTCAGCGAGCCGGCAAACAGGACGGCCGCCTGGAGCCCCGGGCTCACAGTGTGCCCGTCAAGGTCGCCGGCCGCGGTCGGGACCAACCCCGTCGCGGCTGACCAGGCCGCCTCGAATCGGCAATGGACGGATCAAGCTGGGCTGAATCATGCATGCGATGCCCCCCGGCGTCTACGCTGCTTCTGCGCTGGCTCTGCGCCCGGGCTTCCTGTGGGAGCTGTGAGCGTGTCATGCCAGCCTTTTCTGACACTCCAATTCAACGCGCGGCACGGGCCTGAAGTCACGCAAATCAGGTACCCGACTATCGGATTCCCGGTTACCTGTTTACGTTCCGGTGTACTCAGTCCGGTCCTGCGGCTACTTGCCCGGGCATCCAAAGCCAAACCTGGTGCTCTTGATTGTCCCTAGTGCCCGCCCTAGTCGATGCCCCGTGGCCGCCAGACCACCAGCGCCTGCGACCGCGCCTGGGGGCGCTTGCCGCGGGCCAGGCTGACGACGTCGCCGGCAGTTCCGGCGGCGAAGATCCGCGAATCGGCACTCTGGCGGCGCCGGCCCAGCTCCTCAGTCAGTTCGCCGACCCGGCGCTGCAGGGCGGCCACCTGGTTCTCCAGCTGCAGGATCCGCTTGATGCCCTCCAGCGAGACCCCCTCCTGGGAGAGCCGCTGGACCTCGCGGAGCATGTTCACATCCCGCTGCGAGTAGCGCCTTGACTTGCCCGGGGCACGGCTGGGCGAGACGATGCCCAGCCGGTCGTACTGGCGCAGTGTCTGCGGGTGCATGTCCGCAAGCTCTGCGGCAACGGAGATGACGAAGATCGGCTGATCGAAGTCGATGGCCATGGCTGGATCCCGTTCCTACAGCCGGGCCTTGGCTGCCAGGCCCGCGCGGACGTCCTCATCGGTGGTCGCCGCGGCGAAAGCCTTCACGGCCTCCTCCGCTTCCTTGTTGAGCCTGCGCGGAACGGCGACGTCGATTGTCACCAGCAGATCGCCGGTGGCTTTGGCGTGCTTGACGCCCCGGCCCTTGACGCGCAGCGTGCGGCCCGAGGGCGTCCCTGCGGGAACCCTGACCTTGACCTTGTCGCCGTCGATTGTCGGAACCTCGATGTCCGCGCCCAGGGCCGCCTCCGGGAAGGAGACCGGAACGTGGATCCGGAGGTTGTCGCCGTCGCGGACGTAGAACTCGTGGGGCTTCACGGTGACGGTGACCATGAGGTCGCCGTTGCCGGCGGCAGCATACTGTCCCTTGCCGCGGACGCGGACCTTTTGTCCGTCCTTGATTCCGGCCGGGATGCGGACGTCGATCACCTCGCCATCCGGTTCACGCAGGCCGATCGTGGTGCCGCGGATTGACCCGGCAAACGAGATCGAGGTGGACGCCGTGCGGTCGGCGCCCTTCTGCGGAGCCCGCTGGAACGGCTGGCCCCCGCCGCCGAACCCGCCGCCGCCGAACCCGCCGCCGCCGAAGAGATCTGCGAACTCGGGCGGAATGCCGCCGGCCGTGCTGTAACTGCCGGAATGGCGCCCCCCGCCGCCGGTGAAGAGCCCGCCGAAGAGGTCCTCGAAGCCAGCTCCGCCGGGGGCGCCGCCGCTTCCGCCGGGTGCAAAGCGTGCGCCGCCACCCATGGCCCGGATGGCATCGTACTGCTGGCGCTCATCGGGGTCCGAGAGCACGGAATAGGCCTCGGAGATGTCCTTGAACTTCTTCTCCGACGCGACATCACCGGCATTCCTGTCCGGGTGGTGCTGCCGGGCAAGCTTGCGGTAAGCCTTTTTGATGTCGGCGTCGGAAGCGTCCTTGGCGACGCCAAGAATCTTGTAGAAGTCCTTGTCCACCCAGTCCTGGCTAGCCAATGGCGTTTCCTTTCAAAATGCAAAGAGGTTAAGGCGAGACTATCGCGTAACGCCGAAGCCGGGTGGCCCAGGATCGCAGATCCTTGGCCACCCGGCGGAGGGGCGGGGCCCCTCATCCGCGAAGGCGTGGAGGCGAAGCTACGCCGGAACCGCCACGATCACCTGGGCCGCGCGGAGGACGCGTTCGCCGGACTTGTAGCCCGCGCGCAGCACCTGGCTGACGGTGTCGATTTCGATGTCCGTGCCGGGCTGCTGGATGAGGGCCTCGTGGATGGTCGGATCGAACTCCACGCCGGTCTCATCGATGCGGACCAGTCCGTACGTCTTCAGCGCAGCCTCCAGTTTGGCGGCGATCGCGGCGAAAGGGCCGTCCGCGAGGTCGCCATGCTGGCGGGCAGCATCGACGTCGTCCAGCACCGGAAGCAGTGAGTTCAGGACGCCGATCACGGCCATCTCCCCCGCCACGGCGCGGTCACGTTCGACGCGCTTGCGGTAGTTGACGTACTCCGCCTGCAGGCGGCGAAGGTCATTCTTGAGCTCCTCCGCCTCAGCGGCACCCACGCCTTGGGCCACGGATTCGTCCGCAGGCACCTCGACGCTGTTGAGGATGTCCTCCGCCTGGGAGAGCGCGTCTCCCGAGTCGGGGTCGGAGTCCGCCGCGGAGGCGGCTGCGCGTTCCTGGTCCGGGTGGCGGGCCTGGCCGGTCTTCGGGTCAACCTTGCGGTTGTCGTGGATGACCGGTTTCTGCGGCTCGTTCTCCTGCTCGTCGCCCTGGCTCCGGCTCTCGGAAGAACCGTGCTCTTCTTCGTTACCGTGGTGCGGCATGATTACTTCTTCTCGTCTTCGTCAACGATTTCGGCGTCGACGATGTCCTCATCGGAGCCCGAGCCGGCTGCCGGCTCGCCTGCGGGGGCATCCTGAGCGCCTGCGTGGCCGTCGGGGGATCCAGCGTGGGCGTAGATGGCTTCGCCGAGCTTGGTCTGGGAAGCCTGCAGCTTCTCAAACGCAGTCTTCACGGCGGCGTCATCGGTGCCCTCGAGGGCCTTCTTGAGGGCGTCGACGTCGGCCTTGACCTCGGTCTTGACCTCTTCGGGCAGCTTGTCGGCGTTGTCCGCGATCAGCTTGTCCACGGAGTAGGCGAGCTGCTCGGCCGTGTTGCGGGTGTCGGTTGCCTCGCGGCGTGCCTTGTCGTCGGCTGCGTGCTCTTCCGCGTCGCGGACCATGCGGTCAATGTCTTCCTTCGACAGCGCGGTGCCGCCGGTGATGGTCATGGACTGTTCCTTGCCGGTGCCCTTGTCCTTCGCCGAAACGTGCACGATGCCGTTGGCATCGATGTCGAAGGTGACCTCGACCTGCGGGACCCCGCGGGGAGCCGGAGCGATGCCGGTCAGCTCGAACGTGCCCAGCGGCTTGTTGTCGCGGGTGAACTCGCGCTCCCCCTGGAAGACCTGGATGGCCACAGACGGCTGGTTGTCATCCGCCGTGGTGAAGGTCTCGCTCCGCTTGGTGGGGATGGCGGTGTTGCGCTCGATCAGGTGCGTCATGATGCCGCCCTTGGTTTCGATGCCAAGGGACAACGGGGTGACGTCGATCAGCAGCACGTCCTTGCGCTCACCCTTGAGGACACCGGCCTGCAGGGCTGCACCGACTGCGACTACCTCGTCGGGGTTGACGCCCTTGTTCGGCTCCTTGCCTCCGGCCAGTTCCTTGACGAGGTCGTAGACGGCCGGCATGCGGGTGGAACCGCCGACGAGCACGATGTGGTCGATCTCGGAGAGCTTGATGCCGGCTTCCTTGATGACGTCCTGGAACGGCTTCTTGGTTCGGTCCAGCAGGTCCTTGGTGAGGTCCTGGAACTTGGCGCGGGTCAGCTGCTCGTCCAGGTGGACCGGGCCGTCCGGGGTGACGGACAGGTACTGGAGGGAAACGTTGGTGCTCGAGGAGGAGGAGAGTTCCTTCTTGGCCTGCTCCGCAGCTTCACGCAGACGCTGCAGGGCAATCTTGTCCTTCGTGAGGTCGATGCCCTTGACCTTGAGCTGGTTCAGCAGGTACTCCACGACGCGCTGGTCCCAGTCGTCGCCGCCGAGGTGGTTGTCACCGGCGGTGGCGCGGACCTGGATGGTGGAGAAGTTGTCCTCGTCCTTGCCGACCTCAAGGAGGGAGACGTCGAACGTGCCGCCGCCGAGGTCGAAGACCAGGATGAGCTCGTCTTCCTTGCCCTTGTCCAGGCCGTAGGCCAGAGCGGCCGCGGTGGGCTCGTTGACGATGCGTAGGACGTTCAGGCCGGCGATTTCTCCGGCCTCCTTGGTGGCCTGGCGCTGGGCGTCATTGAAGTACGCCGGCACGGTGACCACGGCGTCGGTGACCTTTTCGCCAAGGTAGGACTCGGCGTCGTTCTTGAGCTTCATGAGGATACGGGCGGAGATTTCCTGCGCCGTGTACTTCTTGTCGTCAATGGCGACGGTCCAGTCAGTGCCCATGTGGCGCTTGACGGACGCGATGGTGCGGTCAATGTTGTTGACGGCCTGGCGCTTGGCGATCTCGCCGACCAGGACCTCGCCGGACTTGGAGAAGGCAACAACCGACGGCGTGGTGCGGCCACCCTCGGCGTTGGCAATGACGGTGGGCTCGCCACCTTCGAGAACGGAGACGACGGAGTTAGTGGTTCCGAGGTCAATTCCTACTGCACGTGACATGGATTGCTTCCTTACTTTCCTGGGAATCTTGCGGAGATGGCCGCGGACCACAGTGGGATCAACCGCATGGGTCCGACCGTTATTGAGCGATCTAGACTCAACTTTACCCAGACGCGGATATATGTCAACTCAAAGTTGAGCGACATCGACTCAACCTTGCTTCCGCGTCCGGCCCGCGGCCGCTCATCGCAGCCTGGATTCCCCGGATTGCAGCCCTTGCAGCCTCTCCCGGGGCGCCGTTTCGCCCTGCGCGAACCTGCGCAGAGACCACACCACAGACCAGCCGGCGCCCCGCGCCGGCTGGTCGCCCCGGCTTCCGGCGCGCTAGTCGTCGCCCCGGGCGGCGGCGTCGTCGGCGCCTGCAGGCTCTCCCGGAGCCGGCCGGCCGGCCTGCTGGGGACGGGACGTTCCGGCGGTCCCATAGTCGCCTTCGGGATACTCCCCCTCCTCGGCAAGTGCAGGCTCACCGGAGACCCCGCCCTCCCCGTAGTTACCCTCGGGATAGTCGCCTTCCACGTCGCCGACGACGGCCGCTCCGGCCACGCCTGCGCTGCCGTAGTCCCCCGCCGCATACTCCCCCTCGACGGCGGTGGGCGGGACTTCGCCCGCCGTCCCGGCGGAGCCGTAGTCGCCCTCGACGTACTGCCCTTCTGGTGCCGCGGCTTCCGCTTCATCCTCGGCGGGACCCGCATCGGCGTTTTGGGACGCCGCTGTACCGGCCACTTTCGCTTCGGACATATTCTCTTCAGGCCTGTTGTCTTCGGGCCTGTTCTCTTCAGACATGGATGGATCCTTCCTGGACGCATCGGGCGCGCCCGTGCGGGCGCAGGGGCAGTCTATCTAGCGCCGCCGCGGGGCAACAGGGGAACCGGGTTCACAGGGAAGCGCCGGCCGGCGGCAGGCCGGCGACGCCTGCCAGCACCGCGAGGTGGTGGCCGAAGAGCTCCTCCCGGGCAGTGAACGTGCCGGCACCGTACTGGCCGAAGACTTCGAAGCTGACGGCGCCGAAGAGGGAGGTCCAAGCCAGCACACCACGGGCCAGGAGGTCGTCCGGCACCGCCAGGCCGAACTCGGTCCGGATCTTCGCCAGATCCGCGGCCAGCCCGGCGGCAACGGCGGGACTCCGCTGGCCTGTCGCGGCAAGCTGCCCGGCCCGGAAGGCGCCGTCGAGGATGCCAATGAGGGCAGTAATCACCCTGGTTCCCGGGCCGGTGGTCCGCTCGGCCGGGGCCTGGTAGCCGGGCACCGGACTGCCAAATAGCAGGGCGTAGCGGGAGGGTTCGCGCAGCGCCCAGTTCCGCACCGCGCGGCCCAGCGCCCCGAAGCGGCCGCCGAAATCGGCTTCCGGCACCGCAGCGACTTCGGCATCGACTTCATCGCCAAGCTCGTTGTACGCATCGATCAGGAGAAGGGTCAGCAACTCCTCCCGGTTCTCCACGTAGCGATAGACCGCCGAGGAGACGACCCCGAGATCGCGGGCCACGGCCCGGAGGGACAGCGCGGCAGCCCCGTGCAGCGCCAGGTGCTCCCGGCCCAACCGGACGATATCGGCGACGGTTTGGGCCCGGGCACGCTCGCGCGGGGTGCGGGGCCCGGAAGCTGCGGCCGCAGAAAAACCGTCAGCCCCAGTCTGGACGTCAGCGTCATTCCCGGCTTCAATCCTGTCTTCTGGCATGAGTCCAGCATTTCATAAACAAGAGCACTGTCAACAAATGTGAGCACCGCTCTTGACTTGGTCGCACCCGACGTCGCATCCTGATTGGGAGAGCACTGCTCTCACAATTTATTAAGGAGATCGAAATGTCCGAATCCGTTGCCTCCGGGCGCCAACCGTCCAGGCTCTATGCCGTCACAGGGGCCGGCCCGGTGGGCTGGACCGTTGCCGAACAACTGGCCGCTGCGGGCCACCGCGTGCGCATCCTGACGAGGTCCGGAAGCGGCCCGGCCCACCCGCTGGTCGAAAAAGTGTCGATTGATGTGTCGGAGCCTGACCGGCTCGGCGAGGCCTTCCACGGCGCCGCCGCCGTCTTCCACTGCATCCACGCTTCGCGGTACAACGCCGACGTGTGGGCCAGTGAACTGCCCGCCGCCGAGCAGAACGTGCTCGCCGCGGCCGGGGCGGCGGGCGCCGTCGTGGTCTTCCCGGAAAGCCTGTACTCCTACAGCGCACCGGAACGGCCCATGACCGAGGACGGCCCGCGGGATGCGCAGGGCGGCAAGCGCGGCATCCGGACGGCACTCCTGAACGCCCGCGCGGCATCGGCAACGGACACGGTCAGCGTGGTGGCGAGCGACTTCTTCGGCCCCAGGGTCCGCGGAGCACATGCCGGCGAGCGCATGGTGAAGCCGGCACGGGCCGGCAAATCCCTGATGGTGATCGGACGGGCGGACCAGCCGCATTCCTTCACATACGTTCCGGACCTTGCAGCCGCCATGATCGCGGCGGCGGACAGGCCACAGGCGTGGAACCGGGTGTGGCATGCACCCACCGGGGCCGCCCTGACCCAGCGCGAGATCGCGGGCGCATTCGCCAGCGCGGCCGGGGTCCGGGCGCCGCGTGTCACTGCGGTCCCCGGCTGGGCGCTGCGGACGATGGGAGTATTTTCCACCGACATGCGGGAACTGACAGAGACCCTATACCAGTTCCAGCGGCCATTCGTGATGGAATCCGCTGCAAGCCAGGCCGCCCTGGGGCTGGCGCCCACCCCGCTGCGCGAAGCAGCCGCCGCCACCGTCGCCTGGTGGGGGGACCGGGGACGGTGACGGCGGCTGCAACACCACCCGAGCCCGGCGCTGTGGGATTCCATTCGATGGTTGAATGAGGCGATGACTGAGGCAGTGAACTTCTGGGGGATGCATTTCGCGGACTGGGTTTCGTTGGCACCTGCAGCGATAGCTATCTACGCGGTCTACAGCGCATGGCGGGCCCAGCCGGCCTGGTTGATTCTACGCAGGCGCCACGCAGCCTTTAAGCCTCTGGGGGTCACCCGCCGCTCCTCAAAACGCCGAGTTCGGCAAATCATCCACGGCGGGCCAAATGCTCCTGCCGACGAACTCAATTGGCTCAGCACCGATTTCCCGGCCAACGCTTCCGGAGCCCCCCGGGGGACCGGCAAACCCATGCCGATTTCGTTCGCTGCTCCGGCCGCGGAGTTGATCAGCTTGTCCCAGGCTTATTCGGCATATGCCGCGGATCTTCAGCGCGGGTCGTTTCTCGGGACGACCTCGGTTCCTGTCATTGAACGTGAAACCGACATGGCCCTTATGACGTCACGGCTCCTGGCTGAGGCTGCAGCGGGTGGCGGTTACGGCGTCGAACGGAAATCCCGCCATGTCCGGATCAACTCACCGGCGATTGGCCGGGAGCTGGACTGGTGGCAATTGCCGGACACCAAGACGGGCACTCTCGCCTACGACACGTTCGTCAGCTATCGCCGGCACCGACTCAGACCGGTGTACGAAATTCCGCAGAATGCGGCGCCCACACCGCCTGCACCGCTGGAACTGGCGGGGCTGGAAATAGAAGACCTCGCCGCTTCCGAGGCCGAGAAACGGTTCCTCCGGGAGAAATTCGAAACGCAGCATTCATTCGATGGTGTCCTGCCCCGGCTGGTCGGCTGGCGGACAGAGAGAGATAGCGGCAACGGAAGGCTCCGACTCCACCTCGCAATGGCCGAGACAACTTACGGCGCCGTGTTGCTCGATCACTATCCCCAGACGCTTGCGGCGGCCGACGGGACTCGTCCGGGGGCAACATCCGACTCCGTGGACCGCGAAGTCCAAGGAATGCAGGCACAGCTCCTGACCCTTTCCGCCATTGTCGTTACAACCGACCGTATGATGCTGTTCGCCGGCAGATCAAAACTTGCCGGCTCACATCCCGAGCAATTTGGACCCGCGGTGAACGGGAATTTGGAGCTTAGGCGCCGCAAGGGAATTCAGGGGGACAGCGATGAGTTCGGCCTGCCGGACCCACGGCGCGCTCTGGCTCGAGAATCCTCGGAAGAGCTCGGTTTGCAGTTGGATCCTGACAGGATCCACCCCCTAGGCATTGGCCGGTTCAGCGTCGAGGACAAGGAGCGCGGAACCCACGTATTCCTAGCCCTCGCCCAGCCGTCTCTCACAGCGGAGGAGATTGTTGCCGGCGTCCGGAACGCCGACCCGATGGAAGGCCGCTGGGAACTCGGAGGCGAGTTCTTGGCGGCCCCGCTGCCGACTGACCAGGAAAGGGTGAACGCCGTGCTCTCCTGGCTGCTGCACGATCCCACGCTCACGCCCCACGCGGTGCTTGCCGGAATCGCCACCGTGGCCCGGTTCTTCCACGTCACCCCTGAACTGCTTCAGCAGGCGGCAGCTTCGCGGCAGGACACCAGCTACGTCCCCCTCAAGATCCGGCTCAATCACTGACCCACAGCCGGCTACGACGAGAAGCAGCCGCCGCCACCGTCGCCTGGTGGGGGGACCAGGGACGGTGACGGCGGCTGCGGCATTCGGGTCCGCCTAGGGGACTTCGGCCTCCTCATTTTCCGCCAGCCGGGCGGCCGCCGGGAGTGCGCGGGCCGCGGCATCGTTCCCGGACCGGCCGAGCCCGCCGGGCCACCAGATCCGCGGGCCGAGGTCGTAGGCCAGCGCGGGCACCAGGAGGGAGCGGACCAGCACCGTGTCCAGCAAAACGCCGAACGCGACGATGAAGGCGAGCTGGACCAGGAACATGATCGGGATGACGCCCAGGGCCGCGAAGGTGGCCGCGAGGACCACCCCGGCAGAGGTGATGACCCCGCCGGTCACGCCGAGGCCGCGCAGGATGCCGGGCCGGGTGCCGTGCTTGAGGGATTCCTCCCGGACCCGGCTCATCAGGAAGATGTTGTAGTCAACGCCCAGTGCCACGAGGAAGACGAAGCCGAACAGGGGCACCGTTGCATCCGCCCCCGGGAAGCCGAAGACGTTGTTGAACACGAAGGCTGAGACGCCCATCGCCGCTGCGTAGGACAGGACCACGGAGGCGACCAGCAGGACCGGCGCGAGCACCGAGCGCAGCAGCAGCATGAGGATCACGAGGATGACCGCGAGGACCACCGGGATGATGGTGACGAGGTCACGCTGGGCGGTGGTGTTCGTGTCCAGAGCCGTGGCGGTCACGCCGCCGACCAGGGCGCCGCCGTCGATTTTCTTGAGTTCCTGACGCAGGTCTCCCACGACGTTTTCGGCCTCGGTGGAATCCGCCGCGAAGTTCAGCGTGGCGTTGATCAGGACCTTGCCGTCCCTGACCGCAGGGGCAGTGGGAGCTGCCGGGTTGGCCGGGACGCCGGTCATGATGGGGACGCCGCCATCGGCCAGCAGGTAGGCATCCCCGACGCCGTTGCTCGCCTTGGCCCGATCCAGCACCTCTTGGGCCTTTGCCTGGTCGGCCACGATCACTGCGGGGCTGCCGGACCCGGCGTCGAAGTGCCGGCCCAGGGCATCTTGTCCGTCGACAGCATTGGAGGCGGTGAGGATGACGTCTGTCTGCGCGACGCCATTGGCTTTGAGCTGCAGGATGCCGCTACCGGCAACGAGGAGCAGCAGGACCGAGGCAACCCAGACGGTGCGCGGCCGGCGGGCAACCAGCGAACCGGCGGCCCGCCAGAGTCCCTTCTGGCCTTCCAGCCCGGTGACCAGTTCGGCTTCCCGCTGGGTTTCGGGCAGCAGCTTGGGCCGGAACGGCCAGAACGCCGCGCTGCCCAGCAGCGCCATCAGGGCCGGGAGCAGGGTCAGGGCCGCGAGGAGCGCGCAGAGGATGCCCGCCGCCGCTACCGGGCCGAGGGCTTTGTTGGAGTTGAGGTCGGAGAAGAGCAGGCAGAGCAGAGCGATGATCACGGTGGCGCCGGAGGCCAGGATGGGCTCCCAGGCGGCCTTGCATGCGGTGATGGCGGCGGCCGTCCGGTCGGGGGTGTGGGTCAGGGCCTCGCGGAACCGAGCCACATACAGGAGGGCGTAGTCGGTGGCCGCGCCGATCACCAGGATGGACAGGATGCCCTGGCTTTGGCCGTTCAGCTGGATCCAGCCGGCCTTCGCCATGCCGAACACCAGCAGGATCGCGGCGCACAGCGCGAACACGGACGTGAACAGCACCATGACGGGCAGCAGCAGGGAGCGGTAGACGACCAGCAGGATCAGGAACACGGCGCCAAGGGCCACGAGCAGCAGGATGCCGTCAATGCCGGCAAAGGCACTCACCAGGTCCGCCGTAAGGCCGGCCGGCCCGGTCACGAAGGTCCGCATTCCTGCCGGCGCGGACGCCTGGACCGCGTTCCGCAGTTCCCTGACTACCGTTTTCACTTCCGCCGAGGAATCGATAGGCACCACGAACTGGACTGCCTTGGCGTCCTCGGACGGGATGGGGCCGATCACCGTGCTGCCGGCCTGCAGGGCCTCCAGTCTGTCCTTGAGTGCCGCGGCCTCGCGGAGCTGGGCCGGTGTGAAGGCGGAGTCGCCCTCCACCACAATTACCGCGGGGATCTCCTTGGAGTCCCGGAACCTGGCCTGCCAGTCCGCAGCCTCGGTGGCCTCGGCCCCGGCGGGAAGGAATGATGCCTGATCGTTTGATGACACCTCACTCAGGCGGCCGAATGTCGGGCCACCGACGCCGGCGATCGCCAGCCAGGCCCCGACGAGCACGGCGGGAACCAGCCAACGTAGCCAGAATGGGACGCGCGTCCTTGGGTTTCTGCCCCGCTTTCGGTTTTCTGCGCCGCTTTCGGACGATCGCGCCGCTGATCCGGGGCGCGGTGGCCCGATTTCGCCGCGGATTTCCGAAAGTGGTGGGCGCGTTGGGTCTTTCATGTGTCCTTCCGGGGGTACTCTGCCGCGGGACCGACGTTCAGCTCCATAGTAGACTATCTCTATCATGGAGATAACTATTGGGGCGTAGCCGGAGGAAAATGGTGGGAAGTCCCTCGCCGTCCGCCGCAGAATCTTCCGGGCTGCAGTAAACACGCACTAAACTCACCGAGTGGCCGTGAACGACGCCGGCCGGCCGGGAGCAGACCGCCGCAGCCACTTACAGCAACGCCGCATCAAGGAAAGGGAGATCCGCCGTGTCAGCCGAAGCCCCGGGAACCCCCGCAGCGGCCGGCCCGCCGCCCCTCGTCCGGCTCCTCCAGGAATTCACCCTCGAAGCCAACCGCTATGTGGACTCCGCCGGCGGCCGCAACGACATGCACCGCACGGATCTCAACGCCCTCGCCGTCATCATGCGGCATACCGCGCGCGACCAGATCGTCACCCCGGGAGTGCTCCGGAAAGAGCTGAACCTCAGCTCCCCTGCCACCACCGCACTGATCGACCGGCTCCACAGTTCCGGCCACGTGGTCCGCGAGCGCGAGGGCGCGGACCGTCGCCAGGTGCAGCTGCGCATGACCCCCAAGGCCTACCGCGACGGCAGCGCCATGTTCCTCCCGCTGGCCCGCCACATGGGCGCGGCGATGGAAAGCTTCACGCCGGAGGAACTGGCGATTGTCACCCGGTTCATGAACTCAATGATCGATGCCACCGTCCGGGCCGGCGAGGAAGCCGCCCGCGGCCCCGTAGCGGAGCACCGCCCCGGCTGACGCTCAGCGGCACCGTCACAGGCGCGCAGCAGCCTGCGGCTGGCCAAGAGGCGCCGCCTCCGGCTGCTTAAGCGTTCGGCGCCACCTCCGGGCGCACAGCGTTCGGTGCCACCTCCGGGTGCGTGCTCCGGCGGAAGCGCCTGCCGACGCCGACGGCGGCCGCAGTCATTGCTGCTGTTGTTTTTCACTCCTCCATTCATCCGCAGAATCTTCGGCGCCGGAAGCGGCAAAGCTGACGGCCAGCTGCAAAATACTGCCTACCGGCGGAGCCCCGACGCTGTTGGGCGGATCTGCACTTTTCCGTCCGCGGGAGGGTAGCGTTCCACTATGAGTGCGCAGCAGCCTGACGACGTGTACACACACGGCCACCACGAGTCGGTGGTCCGTGCCCATGCCGCCCGCACGGCGGAGAACTCGGCAGCGTTCGTGATCCCGTATCTCACGCCCGGGGCGAACGTCCTCGACGTCGGGTGCGGGCCGGGCAGCATCACGTGCGACTTCGCGGAACTGGTGGCACCGGGCAGGGTTACGGGCCTGGACCGCTCTGCCGACATCATCGCCCAGGCCGCGGGCCTCGCCGTCGAGCGCGGCGTAGACAACGTCGACTTTGCCGCCGGCAACATCTATGACCTCGACTTCCCGGACGAGTCGTTCGACGTCGTCCACGCCCATCAGGTCCTCCAGCACCTCACGGACCCGGTCGCGGCCCTGCGGGAGATGCGCCGGGCGGCCAAGGCCGGCGGGATCGTGGCGGTGCGCGACGCCGATTTCCATGGCATGAGCTGGTACCCGGCCATCCCCGAGCTCGACGACTGGATGGAGTTGTACCAGCGGATCGCCCGCCGCAACGGCGCCGAGCCCGACGCCGGACGCCGGCTCGTGTCCTGGGCGCAGGCCGCCGGGTTCACGGACGTGGCGCCGTCCAGCAGCAACTGGCTCTACGCCACCGGGCATGAGCGGCGCTGGCAGGCCCGGGTGTGGGGCGAGCGGGTGCTGCATTCATCCTTTGCAGACCAGGCGCTCGAGTACGGCTTTGCCAGCGAGGCGGACCTGGCCCGGATTTCCGCGGGCTGGCACCGGTGGGGCTCCACCGATGACGGCTGGTTCCTGATTCCCAACGGCGAGGTCATCGCCCGGGCCTGAGCGGCCGCCACTGGTGTCACAGCACGGGCACAGCCTGCCGAAAGTGCAGCCACAACTGGGCGACTGAGGCTGGGTCCAGGCCGAAAACTCGGCCGGTCCGGCATCCGGGCCTCAGCAAAGGAGTTCCACCATGGCAAAGATCAACAAAACCACCGCGGGCATCATGCTCGCTGCGGTGATCGGCGGCGGCGCCATCGGCGCATCGGCCATCCCCGCGATGGCAGCTGATTCCACCAGCGGCTCGTCCTCGACCCAGGCCACCGATGGCTACGGCACCGGCGGCCAGCGCGGGCCACACCAGGCCAACGGGAAGACGGAGCAGGTCCTCACTGGCGACGCCGCGACGAAGGTCGAGGCCGCGGTGAAGGCCGCCCAGCCGAGCGCGACGATCGAGCGGATGGAGACCGACGCCGATGGCGCCACCTACGAAGCCCACATCACGAAGGCGGACGGCACCCGCGCGACCGTCCTGCTGGATGCGAACTTCACCGTGACCGCAACCGAGGAAGGCCAGGGCGGACCCGGCGGAGGCCACGGCGGCCCGGACGGCACTGCCACGGGTGGCTACACGTCCAACGGCTAGCCCTTAGCGGGTCTTGGGCGCGCCCCGGCACGTCCAAGGCTCGCGGTCCTAGCGGCACAGTCATCCTCCGGGGCGGCCGCCAACGAGTTTTCGCCAGCCATTCCCTGCTTCCGGGTCAGCGGATAGGGTGCACTGGAGACCTCACTAGAGACCCCCGTAAGGAGAACCCCATGCGCAAATTGACGGCCGGCCTTTTCTGCTCTGTGGACGGCGTGGTTGAAGACCCGTTCCTGTGGCAATTCGACAGCTTCGACGAAGAGCTGGGCGCCGGGATGGGCGAAATGATGGGACGGATCGACACCGCGCTCCTGGGCCGCATCGGGTACCAGCAGTGGGCACAGTACTGGCCCAACGCCGAAAGCGATGCCGACTTCGCGGGGTTCATCAATCCGCTGCCGAAGTTTGTCGCGTCCCGGACCCTGACCGGGGAGCTGGAGTGGCAGAATTCGCGCCTGATCGAAGGCCCGCTGGAGGACTTCGTTGCCGGCCTGAAAGACAGCGACGGCGGCGAAATAGGCGTCTTCAGCAGCATCTCCCTGGTCCACCAACTGCTGTTCGCCGGACTGCTCGACACCCTGATGCTGATTGTCCATCCCGTGATCGCGGGCAGCGGGCGGCGGCTGTTCAACGACGGTGATCCCCTCACCCGGCTGGAGCTGCAGTCGTCCCAGCAGACGAGCAAAGGCAACATGATTCTCAGCTACGGCCTGCGCCGCGGCTGACTCCCGTCGGTTATCCCGGCGGCCCGCCAGGTTGGCCTCGGCCGGGACCGTAAACTTGGCTGGTGCAACCCTCCCTTTGGCTGGCCCTGGCCGGCGCCGGCGTCCTGATCAGCTTCACTCCCGGCGCGGGCGCCATCAACACCATGAGCAACTCCCTGAACTCCGGATTCCGCCGTTCCCTCTGGGGCATCCTGGGCCAGCAGGCTGCCCTCGTGGTGCACATCCTGATCGTGGCCCTCGGCGTCGGGGTGCTCGTGGCGAGCTCGCCGATCGCCTTCAACGTGATCCGCTACGCCGGCGCCGCCTACCTGGTCTACCTGGGCATCCGGCAGTTCCTGCACAAGCCGGACCTGGACCAGGAGAAGGCCGCGGCCCTGCGCAACGAACCGGGCCTCTCCATGTTCCGCCGCGGCCTCTGGGTCAATCTGCTCAACCCAAAAGCCGTGGTCTTCTTCCTGGCCTTCATGCCCCAGTTCATCCGGCCGGAGCAGCCGCTGCTGCCGCAATACATGGTCCTGGCCGCCACGGTGATCGTGATCGACGTAATGGTCATGTGGTTCTTCTTCGCGGCAGCGGCCCGGTCCTTCCAGCGCTTCACCCGCGATGCCGGCGGACAGAAGGTCCTGAACCGAACCTTCGGCGGGCTCTTTGTCGGCGTCGGCATCCTGCTGGCCGCGATCCACTAGGCGCCGCCGCCGGCCGCAGACCAGCCCGGCCGCAGACCAGCCCGGCCGGCACCAGCGGGGCCGTCGCTAGCCTGATTCTCGATTCCGAACCTGATTCAGAACCGGAGGGAATAGCCTTGGGGCAGGAGGAGGCATGACCGTTCGGAGCGCCGGCATTCTGCTGTACCGGCTGAGGAGTACATCCCGGCCCAGCAACGCGCTGCCCCAACCCGGCGCCGCGCCGCAGCTGGAGGTCTGGATAGCCCATATGGGCGGGCCGTTCTGGGCCCGCAAGGAGGCCCAGGGCTGGTCCATCCCCAAGGGTGAATACCCGGCCGACGAGGACCCCCTGGCGGCTGCGCACCGCGAATTCGCTGAGGAAATTGGCACCCCGGCACCTGCCGCCGACTACCACCGGCTCGGCGATTTCCGCCAGCCCTCCGGCAAGATCATTACGGTCTTCACGGCCGAGTCCGACTTTCAGCCCGAACAAATCGTGAGCAACACCTTCACGCTGGAGTGGCCGCGAGGATCCGGCACGATCAGCAGTTTCCCCGAGATCGACCGCGCCGAGTGGACCGCCGAGCCCGAAGCCCGGTCCAGGCTGGTGAAGGGTCAGCTGCCCGTCCTCGACGCGCTGGTCCGGCACCTCGGGCTGGGACCGGCCGCACGCGACTCGCCTGCCGACGGAAACAGGCATGACAAAAACTGAATATCTATTGACATTTTTTGTAATACTTCGCGGGGGCCAGCTAGCCAAGAGGACACGGATCGTTCATGCTTAGCTATGACCTCACTGTCGAGCCAGTACCGGATCATCGCGGTCTGCACCGGAAACATCTGCCGGTCCCCGATGGCCGAACTAATGCTGGCGGAGGCATTCCGGGCCGAGCACCTCACCGGGGCCGTGGTCGATTCCGCCGGCACCACGGCGTATGAGGCCGGCCGGCCCATCGATCCCCGGGCCGCGCGCAAACTCACAGCCCACAACATCGCATCGGGCCGCCACGTGGCGCGTGAATGGCAGCCCGAATGGTTCGCCAGCCGGGAGCTGATCCTGGCCCTCGACGTCGACCACTACGGCTGGCTCCGGCAGGCAGCGCCGGACCGGGAATCCTTGGCCAAGATCCGCATGCTCCGCAGCTTCGACCCCGCGGTGGCGGACAAGGACCCGCTGGAGCAGGGGATCGAGGACCCGTGGTACGGCGGCCACACCGATTTCGACACCACCTGGAACCTCATCCGGGCCTCAGTTCCGGGGATTGTGCAGCACGTGCGCACCGAGCTTCTGCGGCGGGACGGGCAACGCCACGGCAGCGAAGGCCAGCCGGTACGCTCTATTTCATGAGTCCCGCACCCGTCATCATCGCAATCGACGGACGGTCCGGCTCCGGCAAGACCACCCTGGCCATCGAATTGGCGGCGCGGCTCAGGGAACACCGCAAAGTCTCACTCTTCCACCTCGAGGAAATCTATCCCGGTTGGAATGGGCTCGCCGCCGGGATTGAACGCTACGTCACCACCGTGCTTTCGCCCCTGCGGCGCGGGGAAAGCGCGGAGTGGGTCAGCTGGGACTGGGAGCGGCACTACGACGGCGACGCCCGCACCACACACCCTGCCGAAATCGTCCTGGTGGAGGGCGTCGGCGCCGCAGCAGCAGCGGCACTCCCCTGGCTGGACGCCGTGATCTGGGCGGACTCCTCCGACGCCGACCGCCGGGCCAGGGCGCTGGCCCGGGACGGCGACACCTACGAACCGTTTTGGGACCAGTGGGCTGCACAGGAAGCGGAGTGGCTGGCGGCCGACGACGTCCCGGCCCGCGCCGATGTGCACGTACTCAACCGCGCGGACGGCAACGCCCCCGACGACGTCCTGCAGGCCCTCCAGTACATCCCGGCAGTGGCCCCCGCCCTGCTGCCCGAACTCGCCGCCCGGCTTGGCCTTCAGTTGCTGGCCGAACGGATCGACGTCCAACCGGAACCCGGGCAGCTGTTTGCGGGGCTCTTCGGCGGTTCAGCCAACGCCGTGTGGCTCGACTCCTCCCTGGACCCGGCGGGCCTCGCCCCGGAGGCCGCGGAGCGCAGCCGCTTCAGCATCTTGGCCGACGACGGCGGCCGCTTCGGCCAGGCCGTCCAGCACAGTTCTGGACGGACCCGCGTCAGTACAGGCCAGGCCACGGTGACCACGGACGGCCCGTTCTTCCGCTGGCTCGACGGCGTGTGGGGGCGCCGGGCGCTCCGGGCACCCGAGGCCTACCCGTGCGAATTCACCCTGGGCTGGCTCGGGTACCTCGGCTATGAGCTCAAACGCGAATCCGGCGGCAACGACGTGGCCGCCGCAACCCCTGACGCCTGCCTGCTCTTCGCCGGCCGCGCCGTGGTCCTTGACCATGCCGAGGGCACCACCTGGCTGCTGACCCTGGACGCACCCGACGCCGGGGACTGGCTCGAGGCGGCCCGCGCGGCCGTCGCCGCGGCCGCCTCGGCGCCCGGGACCGCGTCTCGGGGCAACGCTCCCGGGCAACCGAGCGCCCCGCACTTCACTGCCCGGGACACGGAAGCCGGCTACAAGGCCAAGGTCACCGAGGCCCAGCGGGAGATTGCGGAAGGCAACACGTACGAGGTCTGCCTGACCACGGCACTCACCGCCAACTCGCCCGTTGGCCCCCAGGGCCTGGACCCTTGGCCGACCTACCTGGACCTGCGGCGCCGCAACCCGGCCCCCTTCGCCAGCTTTCTGCGCTTCGGCGAACTCGCCGTGGCGAGCACGTCTCCGGAGCGCTTCCTGCAGATTGCCGCGGACGGCGGGATGCGGGCCGAACCGATCAAGGGCACGCGCCGCCGGGATGCGAAACCGGACGCGGACGCTGCGCTGCGGCAGGAACTGGAGTCCTCGGCCAAGGACCGCGCGGAAAACATCATGATCGTGGACCTGCTGCGCAATGACCTCAGCCATTTCGCCGTGCCGGGGTCGGTAGCCGTCAGCCGGCTGTGTGCGATCGAGAGCTACGCCACCGTGCACCAGATGGTGAGCACCATCGATGCCCGTCTGCGGCCCGGACTGCCGCGGGCCGAGGCGGTGGCCGCATGCTTCCCCGCAGGCTCGATGACCGGCGCCCCGAAGGTCAGCACCATGGCCATCCTGGAGCGGCTGGAGGCCGCGCCGCGGGGCGTGTACTCCGGGGCAATCGGCTACTTCTCCCTGAACGGGGCCGCCGACCTTTCGGTGGCGATCCGGACCCTCGTGATGAGAGCGCTGGACGACGGCACGGCGGACCTTAGCCTCGGCGTCGGCGGCGCCGTCACCGCCGACTCGTCCCCGCAGGAGGAGTACGAGGAAGTCCGGACCAAAGCGTTCGGCGTCCTCTCGGCGCTGGGCGCCCAGTTCCCCAGCGCCTGAGTTCCCCAGGCTGACGTTCCCGGCGGCCGTCCCGCCAGCGGCAGCGCTACTGCAGGGTTGCGCTCAGCCTTGCCACATTGTCCACGTATTTGACCTGCATGGGCCGTTTCATCCAGTCATCGAGCAGCAGCTCGTGCGAGATGGTGCGGTAAGTGTCCTCCACGGCGCGGATCCGCTGCACGATGTCCTCACCGAGGAGCATGACGGATACCTCGAGGTTCAGCGAGAAGGAGCGCATGTCCATGTTGCTGGAGCCCAGCACGGCAACCTCGTCATCGATGGTGAAGTGCTTGGCGTGCAGCACGAACGGCGCCTTGTACAGGTAAATCCGCACCCCGGCCTCGAGCAGGGCCTGGTAGTACGACTGCTGCGCGTGGTGGACCAGGAACTGGTCGCCCTTTTCCGAGACGAAGAGTTCCACCTCGACGCCGCGCTGCGCCGCCGTGGTCACCGCATAGAGCAGGGAGTCGTCCGGGACGAAGTAGGGGCTGCAGAGCGAGACCTTGTGCTGCGCCGAGTAAATCAAGGTGTTGAAGAGCCTCAGGTTGTTCTCGGTAATGAATCCCGGGCCGCTGGGGACCACCTGCGCCGTGATGTTTCCGGGGTGGGACTCCGGCTCGTGTTCGAGCTGCTCTTCCAGGGATTCGTCGGTTTCGCTCAGCCAGTCGGTCGCGAAAACCACATTCAGGGTGGTGACAATCGGCCCGCGCATGCAGGCCATGAGCTCCACCCATTCGCGGCCCACCTTGCGGTGCTTGGGATTGTTGTACGACGGCTCGATCAGGTTCTGGGATCCGGTGAACGCGATTTCGCCGTCGATCACCATGATCTTGCGGTGATTGCGGAGGTCCGGCCGGCGCCACTGGCCGTGCACCGGACTTAGCGGCAGCATGGGCCGCCAACGGATCTTGCTGGCGTTGAGCCTTGCCTTCAGCCGGCGGTAGCCCTTGATCCGGAGCGTGCCGAGGTGGTCGAACAGGACGCGGACCTCGACGCCGCGCTCCGCCGCCTCCTCCAGTGCGGTGAGCAGATCGTCCGTGACGTGGTCCGAGCTCATGATGTAGAACTCGGCATTGACGAAGGATTTGGCGCCGCGGACCGCCGCGGCCATCGCCTTCATGGAATCGGGGTAGCCGGGCAGCAGCTCCACGCTGTTGCCATCCACCATGGGCAGCGATCCCAGCGTCTTGTTCAGTTCAGCGGCGGACGCCACCCATTCGGGACCGGCGTAGCGGCTTTCGACAGCCTGCAGGTCCGAGGTTCCGGCCCGGATGCGGGTATTGACCGCATCCTGCTGGGCGCGGCGGCGGCGGGAGAGCCGGAAGTTGCCAAACAGCAGGAACAAGGCCAGGCCCAGGACGGGCACAATGAAGATGCCCAGCAGCCACGCCATTGCCGTGGTGGGCCGCCGGTTTCCGGGGATGATGCCCAGGGCCAGCACCCGGATGGCGAAGTCGATCACGGTCAGGATCATGATTGCCCAGGACGGTAAAGTTTCCGCCAGCGGAAATGGCCACAGCACAGGCGAACCCCTCAAAGTACAAGCCCGCGGAACAGTTCCGGAACGGGCAACCAGCAAATCCTATCCCGGGACCACCGAGACTAAGCTGTTGCCATGACCACTCCTGCCCCCGTTCCTGCGCCCGCGACCGTGCTGGTCTTCCTGGACCCGGCGTTCGAAGGCGGCCGGCTTGCCGACGCGACGCAGCCGCAATTGATGGCCACGGACCTTGGCGCCACTCGTGGCGATGGCGTTTTTGAATCGCTGCTGGCCGTCGGCGGCCGGCCCCGCAAAATCCAGGCACACCTGACCCGGCTGGCCGGTTCGGCCCGGCTCCTGGAGCTGGACATCCCGGCAGAGGACGCCTGGCGGCGCGCGGTGGACACGGCCATCGGCGAGTTCCGGCGCCAAGATCCTGCCACGCCGGCAGCGGGCGGCACGGACGAGGTTGTAGTGAAACTGCTCGTCACCCGTGGGCCGGAGGGCGCCGCCGCCCCCACGTGCTGGGTCCAGGCCTCCCCACCCGCGGCCGCGGGCCGACGGCAGCGCGAGACCGGAATCGACGTCATGCTGCTGGACCGTGGCTATGACAGCGAAGTCGGCGAGCGCGCGCCCTGGCTGCTGCTCGGCGCCAAAACCCTCTCCTACGCCGTGAACATGGCAGCGCTGCGCTACGCCCACCGGCACGGCGCCGACGACGTCATCTTCACGTCCGCAGACGGCCGGGTCCTGGAGGGACCGACGTCGACCGTTCTGCTGGCCCACCTGGAAACCGCGGACGACGGCGCCGGCGGCCTCCGCACCATCCGGCGGCTCATCACGCCCCAGCTGGACAGCGGCATCCTGCCGGGCACCTCACAGGGTGCCCTGTTCACCGCCGCGAAAGCTGCCGGCTGGGAGCTGGGCTACGGCCCGTTGGAGCCGAAGGACCTGCTGGACGCCGACGCGGTCTGGCTGATCTCCAGCATCCGTCTCCTGGCCCCGGTGAACCACATCGACGGCCAGGAAATCGGCACGCCGGAACTGCGTCGCCAGCTCACGGCCGAACTCAGCGCCTTGTTCTCCACGATCGAATAGCAACGCGGGGTCACTTACGGCCCATCCCGATGCGGCAAAGTCATATGGTCGTAGCAACGCTCTGATTGATGGAGCGTTTTATGGTCAAGCTGTTTCCTCCGAATACCCGCACCGACTTCGTTGACATGGTGTGTGGCGGGATGTCGATACTCGCCGCGGCCCGGCGTGTCGGGGTCATGCA
>NZ_JBFTLG010000018.1:0-101565 GCF_056396305.1 Arthrobacter sp. 05T420
CCGGTCGCACGGCGGAATACCCACCGCGACGACCTCCCGGCTGCTGACTTCCGGTTTCCCCAGGACGAAGACCACGACGCCGTCACGGAAGTTGCGACGCGGTCCTCAGTCAAGAGCGGCTGGGTCGCTTCCTTCGTCGACTACACCTATTTCTCCCTGTCCAACTCCATGGCCTTCAGTCCCACCGACACCATGCCCCTGTCTCCCCGCGCCAAAATGATGATGGGACTCGAAGCCGCCGGAGGATTCGTTCTCCTGGCCCTCGTGATCGCCCACGCCGTCTCCCTGCTGGGCTAAGCCTTGACCCGACGCACTTCTCGGTACCCTCCGGCATGTCAGGGCGTGCTATCTGCAGGACTGGCTGACTGATGAGGCAACACCCATGAGCTGGGCGGCTGCGCTCCGAAACGGCGGGCACTGGCGCGCTAGGCGACATCGCGTCCCTCGCCATCAACCAGATCCAACACCTCACCGGACAAAGCGTCACAGAGGCTACCGGTGTATTGAGGACGTTCGTTACGCAACGGCCGGGGCCGGACGGTCCCGAAGAGGTGGGAGTCAACGTAGCGTCCGCGTTGCTTCTCACCGAAGGGCCCGTAGGGGTAATCGTTCTGTGTGGGCATCGGGGCCGGTACGTGCACCGGTCCTGCGGTCAGCGGTCGATCGAGGCCATGTTGGCCTCGTCGTGGCGTTCCCCTGCGGCGGGTCGGAGCGCGTTCAGCCGGCCCAGTTGGTCGCCGGTGAGTTCGACGCCGTCGGCCGCGGTGTTCTCCTCGACCCGGGAGACCCGCCGGGTGCCGGGGATCGGGGCAATGTCGTTCCCGCGGGTCAGCAGCCACGCGAGGGCGGTCTGTGCGGGGGTCGCGCCGATCTCGGCGCCGATGGCCTTCACCTCGTCGACGATCGCGAGGTTGCGGCGGAAGTTCTCGCCCGTGAACCGCGGGTTGGTCTTGCGCCAGTCGTCGTCGGCGAAGTCGTCGACGGAGCGGATCTGGCCGGTCAGCAGGCCGTGGCCGAGCGGTGAGTACGGGACGAAGCCGATGCCGAGTTCGCGCAGCAGCGGCAGGATCTCCGCCTCCACGTCGCGGGTCCAGAGCGAGTACTCGGTCTGCAGTGCCGTGACCGGCTGGACGGCGTGTGCCCGGCGGATGGTCTCCGGGGAGGCTTCTGACAGCCCGAAGTGCAGCACCTTGCCCTCGGTTATCAGATCCGCGACCGCACCGGCGGTCTCCTCGATCGGGGTCTCCCGGTCAATCCTGTGCTGGTAGTACAGGTCGATGTGATCGGTGCCGAGGCGCTTGAGGGAGCCCTCGACGGCGGACCTCACGTTAGCCGCGCTGCTGTCGATCATGCCGGGGCCGCCGCCGGAATGGGAGACCAGGCCGAACTTCGTGGCGATCTTGACCTGGTCACGGCGGCCTTTGATGGCCTGGCCGACGATCTCCTCGCTCAGGAACGGCCCGTAGATCTCGGCGGTGTCGACGTGGGTGACGCCGAGGTCGAGGGCCCGGTGGATGGTGCGGATCGACTCCGCGTTATCCAGGGCGCCCTCGCTGGTGTAGGTGCCGGCCATGGTCATGGCGCCGAGTCCGATGCGGGAGACTTCCAGGTCTCCGAGGCGTGCGTTCTTCATGCTGTGCTTCCTTTCGCTGTGTTTTTCAGCCCCGGGACGTCGGCTGGGGCCGGTTTTGGGCAGGTGCTAGCCACGTGCGTCCCAGGAAGTTTTGCGGGAGTTGCTTGAATTGGTCGGTCGGCCGACGCCCGGGGTTCAGGGACGCCGGCGCCGATAAGGGGTGTCAGGCATTGTCGCGGGCGAGGTTGCTGGAGAGCTCGCGGTGGGCGTCGGCCTGGTTCTGGAGGTCCTTGGCCCGGGCTTCGAAGAGCCCGACGGCGTCGGCGCCGGCGGCGAAGCGCAGAGGCGGCTGATCGAGTTCGGCGAGCTGGATGAGGACGTTGGCGAGTTTGGCCGGGTCCCCGGTCTGCTGTCCGTCCATCCCCTTCCACGCGGCAACCGTTTGTTTGGTGCGCTCGGCGTAATCCTCAATGGTGGATTCGGCGTAGCTGGTGGATTCCGGGGTGAGGAGCTCGGTGCGGAAGAACCCCGGCTCCACGATCATGCTGCGGATGCCGAACGGGGCGATCTCCGGGGCCAGGGACTCCGCCCAGCCCTCCACGCCGAACTTCGATGCCGCGTACGCGCTGAGGAACTCCCCGCCCGCGATGCCGGCGGTGGAGGAGATCGTGACGACCAGCCCCGAACGCTGGGCCCGCATGACTGGCAGGGCCGCGCGGGTGACGTTCATGGGCCCGAACATGGTGGTTTCGATCTGTTTCCGGAAGTCTTCCGGGGTGATCTCTTCGAAGAAGCCGGCGTAGAAGTTGCCGGCGTTGTTCACGAGCACGTCGATCCGGCCGAAGCGGTCGACGGCGGCCTGGATCGCTGCCGTGGCATCGGCGGGGTCGGTGACGTCCAGTTTCACGGCCAGCAGGTCTTCGCTCGCGCCGACGGCCTGGATCACCTTTTCCGGGTTGCGGCCGGTGGCGACGACGGCGTGGCCGGCGGCCAGGGCGGCCTTGGCGATGTCGGTTCCCATGCCGCGGCCGGCGCCGGTGATGAACCAGACCTTCTTGCCGGCCGTGTTGTCGTTCCGCTCTGTGTTGGTGTTCTGCTCAGTCATGTGAGGGTTCTGTCTTTCCTGGGTTCTGTGATCCTGGTTGCGCGGAGGAACGCCTCTCCGGGATGGTGGATTCGCCGGCGGAATCGCCCGCGGTGGTTGTTGCCGGAGGCGAGGCCGCCCAGCTGGCCAGGAAGGCCAGCGCGTTTTCGGATGCAGAGCCGGGCTCCGCGGTGAAGGTGAACAGGGTCTGTCCCTCATCGCCGGGCAGGTCGAGCGTCTCGTATTGCAGTGACAAATCCCCGGCCACGCGGTGGTGGAATCGTTTGGTCCCCGTGGTGTGGATGCGTACGTCGTGCCCGGCCCACAGAGCAGCGAACAGCCCGCTGCCCGTGGTCAGTTCACCGACGAGCTCATTCAGTGCCCGGTCGTGCGGGTTCCGCCCCGCTTCCAGCCGCAGCATCGCGACCGTGGTAGCTGCGATCGCGCGCCAATCCGGGTAGAGATCTGCCGCGCCCGGATCGAGGAAGAGGTAGCGCGCTTGGTTCGGCAACCGCCCCGGTGTGTCCGGCCCCGGCAGCACGGCGGAGTTGAACACCTCCGCGTACAGCGCGTGGCCCAACAGGTTGGCGGCCAGCACGTCCGAACGGCCGTTCTGGACCAGGGCCACCACTCCGGTCATGCCATCCAGGAGCCGCAGCACGCCCGGACGGACCCGCTGCTGCGGTGGCCGGCGGGGCGCCCGACGCGACGGCGTGTTGGCTGTCCGCGCCAGGTCCATGAGGTGCGCCCGCTCGGCGTCGTCGAGCTGAAGGGCAGAGGCGACAGCCTCGAGCACCGCGTCCGAGACACCGCGGATGCTTCCCCGTTCCAGCCGCGTGTAGTAGTCCGTGCTCACCCCGGCGAGCTGCGCCACTTCCTCGCGGCGCAGGCCCGGCACACGGCGCAGCTCCCCGTAACTGGGCATGCCGGCCTGCTCCGGACTAATCTTCGCGCGTCGCGAGATCAGGAACTCCCGGATTTCGTCTTTTCTGTCCACATCCACCACGCTACGCAGACCAAGCGGCCGGTGGCAGTGTCTATCAGACACCCCCAAACCCGGCAGAAATGGTCACGAAGTGGCAGTTATGTCCGCTGCCCGGAAAACCGCGTGGAGTAGCAACGGGAAACGAACCAACACACTGGATGTGACGAGGTGGAACGTGAGCATACAACACGGCAATCCGGTCAAGCGGCTCAACGCCTCCCTCGACGGGCTGCTCCAGCGTCCGGTCGAAGTGGCACGTCACGAGCCGATCCCGGCCGGGACCCCGGGCATTCTCTGATGAAACCTATCCTTGTCGTAATGGGCGTATGCGGGGCCGGAAAATCATCCATAGACAGTGACCTTTTCCCTCCTGTCTCGAGGTGTGGGCTTGAGCATCTCGACGGGCCATCTCCTCATCCCATTGCCAGCCGTCACCTTGCGCGCCACCCAAGTTAGAGACCGGAGTTGATCGCCGCGAGCAGGGCTGTCCCGTCGGGGCTGCCGAGCCCGGTGCAGGGATCCCAGCCGGCCGCCGCCCGGTAGGTGCCGTTGTTTCCCTTGGTGACGTCGTGGAACCCGCCCGTCCGGCTGTAGAGCAGGGGCTGGATTTGACCGAACGGCCGTCCCGTCGACTGGGCGAATAAGGCAACCAAGGCCGCCCAGAGGGGTGCGACGGCGCTCGTGCCGCCGATGACCATGTCTTTGCCATCAACTCTGACCTTGTACCCGGTCTGCGGGTCGGCGACACCGCTGACGTCCGGGACGCCGCGGCCACGACCCCGGCGTGCGGGCTTAGGTGCGGGTTTGCGGCGGCGGGCGTGGGCGGGCAGCCCGCGCTGCCAGGCCGGGACGGGGAACGTGTCGCTGTAGCCGCCACCGGTAGCGGAGTTCGGTCCGTCATTCCAGACGGTTTCCGAAGTGATGGTTCCCGTGGCCGGGTCGGCATCCAGGCGGGTGCCGCCGCAGGCCAGTACGTGCGGGCTGGAGGCCGGAAAGTCCGCGTGGTCTTTGCCGTCCGTAGCCGCGTCGGCGCTGCCGTTGTCCCCCGCCGCTGCCGTGACAGTCGCGCCCAGCGCCGAGGCGTCGGCGAAGGCCTGATCAAACGCGGTCCGTGCCTGGGCGGTCCAGTCGTCCTCGTTCTGGCCCCAGCTGATGCTGATAGCCACCGGTGTCGGCGCGGCGTGGGAGGCGTTGATGATCGCGTCGAGGAACCCGGCGTCCGTGTTCGGGGCGAAGTAGACCTGAAGGTCCGCCGCCGGTACCAGGGCCCCGATGACTTCGATGTCCAGCAGGACTTCCCCGTCTGCCCCGGCCGGGTCCTGCCCGGGCTGGTTGGCAGCACCGTCGACCCCCACTGCAGTCACCGTTGGCCCGGCGATCCCCAGACTTGCGAAGTATGCGTCCAGGTCCGCGTGGCCGAAGCCTCCGCCTAGTTCGATGATGGCCACGCTTTGACCGCTGCCATCGGCGCCGGCAGGGAAGTTGTAGATCCTGGCCAGTTCCGGCGGGGTGTAGCTCGTCCCGGCCGCAGCCAGCGGGACCGCATGGAACTGCGCACGTGCCTGGGGACGGTCATCCAGGCCCAGTACGGCTGTGACGATTCCGTCCAGCTCCGCCGGGATCTGCAGGCCCCCGGTCCGGTGCCGGTGGGTGATGTCCTGACTGTGGGGCCCGCTGCTGGTCACTTCCTCCAGGCTCGTGCCAAAGATTCGGCTCAGCTGTTCGACAGTTCCGGCCAGCCGCAACCGGCGGGAGGCCGGGTCCGCTTCGATAACTTCCGCTCCGAGCCGGGTGAACGTTCTGGTCGCAAGGCCCAGGTCCCCGGCGGAGGCCCCGTGACGGGCCGCGAGCTCCGCGCCGGACATCGGTTCGGCGGGCATCTGCGTCAGCGGTTCCTGCCGGCGCAGAATCACGGTCACCTCAATCCGGCGGGAAGGATCAACGGGCCCGTGCGTGGCCTGGATCCCTGCAGCCGCCGTACGTTCCGAACCGGCAAGCGGGACACTTTGCTCGGCCTTCGGGGTGTTGTTCTGCTCAGACATGAAAGTGCTCCGTTCGTGGGACGGTCATCGTTCAGGGCTTCGTTGTTATCAGGGGAACATCGTTCGGCGGCGGAAGCGTCCCGCCGCCGCGCAGCACCACCGGTGGTACCGGAATGGACGTCGCCGTGGACGGTGCGGGCAATGGGTTGGGTTTGCGGTCCGGCTGCGGCGGAGCGGGGAGGGTGATGATCGACCCCAACGTGGGAGGGGCGGGGTTGTGAACGGCGGGATCAATGAGGTCGGCGAGGCCGGGGTCGTTGTCGACGCGGTCCACACCGAGTTTGGGCAGCCCCAGCAGCTGCATCACGGTCTTGGCGATGCCGGCGTGGTGGGACCAGCGGCTGTCGATGCCCGGCTTGACCGGGCCGCCGAACATGATCAGCGGAACCCGCGGACCGTACGCGAGCTGCACCCCGTCCGGAGTGTGCTCGACGTTGGGGGTGGCGACGTGGTCATCCCAGCCGCCCCAGTCATCCCAGGTCAGCAGGAAGACCGTCTCATCCCAACCGCCGGATCTGACCACGGCGTCCACGGATTCCCAGATCTTATTCATCCCGATTGTCACGTCGGCGGTCGGGTGTTCGTCCTCGGGCGAGTCGTGCCACAGATAAGTCAAAGGCGGCAGCTTCCCGGCGGCGGCGTCAGGGACGAAATGCGTGCTGGGCATCAAATTTCTGGAGCCGCTGAGCTGTTCGTAGAACCCGGCCGGGTAGCCGCCGGTCGCGGTGTAGCAGGCCCATCCGATGCCAGCGTCCTCGGCGAGGCCCGGGACCGAGGGCATGTCCCACAACGGCGGCGGCTGGGCCCGGGACGGATTGCGCAGCGTCGGTGACTGGCCACCAACGATCAGCAGATGGTTCGGCGTCGAGTTCGTGCCGAAACCGCTGCAATGGTTTTCCAGGAACGCCCCCGTCAGCGCCAGATACGCGTAAAACGGGATCGTCGTCGCGGTGTCGAACTGAGTTCGGGTCGCCTTGTGCTGCCCGGTGAGCCAGCGGTAGTAGGCGTGCCGGTCGTGGGGCTGATCCGACGCGGGCGGGTTGGCCTGAGTGGGCCAGTCCGGTGCAACGTTGGCCCCATACGGAGCCAGGCCCCGGAAATAATTATCCGTGGTGTGGTTCTCCTGCACCATCACCACAACACGCTTGACTCTGCTGCTCGCCATTACATCCCCGTTTCCTCGGCCGGATCACCCGGACGCCTAATCGGACACCACCGAGACTATGCCACTGCTGCCACTTGCGGCCTGACGATGCAAGACACTTATGGAAGTGTTCACGGTCATCCGACGACAGATACTGGAGGGCCGGATTGGCACCCGCTACCACGGCAGCCAAACATGGCGCGCCGGCGGTCATTGTTCCGCCTCCAGCGCGGAACCGGTCAAGGCACGGGCTTCGCGTCGTGCTTTGCGTACCCGCCAGATGATCAACCCGATGACCGCGACCCCCGCGACGACGGCGGTGATGTCTCGAGCCGCCGTCCGGGCGACAGCATCGTAGGAATCACCGGCCAGAAAACCGAGCAGGACGAACCCGGTCACGGGGTGGGGACCTGCGTATAGCGGTCAGCTCTGGGTGATCGGACCGGACGGCACCTGCGGGAGTCTCTCAGGTAGGACAGCCTGCCGACGAGCTGTGAGCTTGCCAAGGGTTCTGTGTAAGTGTCGGGAACTGGTTAGAGGGGTCGATTCGGTCGGGGTAGACCATGAGTTGGGCGAGGGCCGGGTGCAATTGCATCGCGCTCCCGCTTATGTACCAACTCCTCGCGGTCGCCGACACCGGCGGGAACCTCGTGCGTGACTCCCCCGCGGCCGGCTTCCCCCTGTCGGTTTTGTGAATATCGGATGTATCGTTGACTATCGTTCGCGACTCGCAGAGGAGAGCATGATGCGTAATTCGTACCCGGCGAGCGGATTTGGCGGCCCCAACATCGACGGCATGTGGCAGGCCGTTGAGGAGTTGCGTTCAAGGTTTGAGAAGCGCTCGGGCACCCGCGTGGGTCGAGGCGAGGTGCGGTCGGCGATACTGGCCCTGCTCGCGGAGCGTCCGATGCACGGCTACCAGATCATCGGTGAGATCGAGGAGCGCAGCAGTGGCAGCTGGAAGCCGAGCGCCGGCTCCATCTACCCAACGCTGCAGCTGCTGGCCGACGAGGGGTTCATCAGGGCCGAGGAATCCAACGGGCGCAAGATTTACTCGCTGACGGAAGCAGGCCGGGAAGAGGTAGCGGGTGCCGATACGTCAGCGCTCTGGGCGTCAACGGGTCCGGCATCAGGCACAGGGTTCGCGGCGCTGCCCAAGGCTGGCGTCGAACTCGCGCAGGCCGCTGCCCAGGTGGGTCGCACAGGCTCCCCGAAGCAGGTGCAGGAGGCCGTGGCGGTGCTCAACGAGGCACGTCGTCGGCTGTACGCGATCCTCGCCCAGGACTGACGAGGGTGACGTCGGTTCGCCGGGACCGAGCAGATCCGGTACCCGGCGCCGGGAACACCCGTGCCCGTTACCGTCGTATCCTGCGCTTCGCCGCTTGGCATCTCGCGGTGACGTGGTGGTTTGAGCTGTTCCTCCCTCGCATCGGGCTGGCCAGGATTGCCGAGCGCACCCGGACCAAAAGGATGCGGCGCTTCGCGCAGCGCTTCCATGTGCTCGCGGTGGACCTTGGCGGTCTGATGATCAAGGTTGGTCAGTTCCTGTCGTCCAGGCTCGATGTACTCCCGCCGGAGATCACTGCTGAACTGGAAGGGCTGCAGGACGAGGCGCCCCCCGTCCCGTTCCCAGCAATCCGTGCCCTTGCCGAGGCGGAGCTGGGTGCGCCACTGGACCGGGTGTTCGCCTCGGTCGAGGAAACGCCAATCGCCGCCGCATCCCTCGGGCAGGCGCACCGGGCCCAACTTCTTCGCACCGATGCCGCCGACACCGGTCTCGAAAACGTAGTGGTGAAGGTGCAGCGACCGGGCATCGACGCGATTGTCGACGTCGATCTGGCCGCGTTACGCAAAGTTGGCGGCTGGCTCAGCCACGTGCGCCTCGTGTCCGATCGCGCTGACCTGCCGGCACTGGTCGAGGAGTTTGCGCAGACCAGCCTCGAGGAAATCGACTACCTCCATGAAGCGGCGAATGCAGAGCGCTTTGCCGCTGATTTTGACGACGACGACAGGATGATCGTGCCCGACGTCGTCTGGGAGCGGAGCACCCGCCGCGTGCTCACGCTGGAAGATGTTACGGCGATCAAGATCACGGACTTGGCGGCCCTTCTTGCGGCTGGCATCGATCCCGTGCAGGTTGCCCCGGTCTTCGCGTCGGTGATGTTCGACCAGATATTCACGACTGGCTTCTTCCACGCCGATCCGCATCCCGGCAATATCTTTGTCACTCCGAATGCCGGTTCATCCGCACAGCGCCCATGGAAGCTGACGTTTATCGACTTCGGCATGATGGGAGAGGTGCCGCCCAAAACGCGCAGTGGCCTGCGGAAGCTGCTGATCGCGGCCGCCTCGCGTGACGGCAAGGGGTTGGTGGCCGCGATCAGCGATGTTGGTGTGCTGGTGCCGTCGGCCGACACGGCCGAGCTTGAGCGGGCCATGATGCACCTCTTCGCCAGGTTCGGCGGGATGGGCTTCGCCGAGCTTCGTGAGGTGGACCCGCGGGAGTTCCGTGATTTTGCGCTGGAGTTCGGTGACGTGGTTCGCTCGTTGCCCTTTCAGTTGCCGGAGAACTTCCTGCTCATCATCCGCGCGATGTCACTGACGTCGGGCGTGTGCAGCTCGCTGGACGCCCGGTTCAATCTGTGGGACTCGGTCGAACCCTATGCGGGGCAGCTGCTCCGCGACGAGCGCGGCAACATCGTGCAGGACGTGGCTCAGCAAGCGTTCGACGCCGCCGGGGTCGCCTTACGTCTGCCCAAACGGGTGGATGGGCTTCTCACCCGAATCGAGGAGGGTTCGCTGTCGGTGGCCAACCCGCGGCTCGAACGGCAAGTGGCACGGCTTAGCCGCGTGGCGCAGCGGTCGGTATCGGCGCTGGTGTTCGGAGCGCTGCTCATCGCAGGTTCCGTGGTCCGAGCGGACGACATGGTGCTCGGCAGCGTGCTGATGATCGCGTCGGTGGTCCCGCTGCTACATGGCCTGTGGGTAGGGCGCCGCGGCCTCTAGATGAGCTGGTGAGCCGAAACCCGGCTGTAAGCCAAACGCGGCCAGACACCTGTGCGCGACGTTCGCAATCAACATGCCCGTAAGCAAGTTCCAGGTCCACAGCAACAAAGGCCCGCCAATTTAGACTGCACCCATGAACAAAACTGAACGAACCAACACAGACCCGGCGTTCGAAGCTGCCTACGAAGCCGCACAAAAGAGTCTCCGGGAGGGCGGCATCCCGATCGGCGCGGCCTTGGCCCGGGGCGGGGAAGTAATTGCCAGCGGCCACAACGAGCGTGTCCAGCATGGTGATCCAATCGCCCACGGCGAGATGTCTGCGCTGCGGGCTGCCGGACGCCAGAAAAGCTACCGGGACACGACCCTCTACACCACCCTGGCACCGTGTGCGATGTGTACGGGGACCATCGTCCAGTTCAAGATTCCGCGCGTGGTGGTGGGCGAGGCCGAGACGTTCCCCGGCGAATTCGATCTTCTGCGCTCACGCGGCGTCGAAGTACTGGTGTTGAATGATGCCCGATGCGTCGAGATGATGCGCACCTTCCAGGACGAACACCCTGAGCTGTGGGCGGAGGACATCGCCGAGTAATCAACAGCAGAAGGGAACAAGGGTGAAATGGGTCACGACCATGGCATAGCGATTCTTGAGGGACCCAGCAGCGCACCATGTCGCGGTATTGCCGGAATTCCTGCCTGATCCGTTCCTTGAGGTCAGGTTCCCCGACAATCCCCTGCGTAGTTGGCTGAGAGTAGTACTCGGGGCGGCCCGGTAGAATCTCGTCCCATCCTCTATCCCTAGGGGCGTAGCCGGGGGCGAACAGCGAAGGCAGACCGATGGACATCCCGAAACCACCAATCGCGCCGCGGCATATACCGTCGGACCGACTGCCTCGATCGGGCCGTCCGGACGCAGGGCCGGCCAAAGTTGTAATTTACCCGGTGCCAGTCCCGTTCGCGCCTCGCGAAAGCGGGTCTGCGGCGGGTCCGGATCAGGCCCAGCAGCCGGTCTCTCATTCCGATCAGCCTGGCCAGAGGACTACAGCGGGTCGGCGGGAGGAGCCGGCGAGAGTCATTACTTACCCGGTGCCGGACACCTTGGCGCCTCAGGGGCCTGCCACAGAGCCGGATCAGGCCAAACAGCCGGTTTCTCCGATCGGTCAGCCACGCGAGCGTCCTAAACGAAAATGGCGCCGCAAGATACTGTTGGCCCTGATCGCCCCGCTGGTTCTGATCCAGATCATTGCCTTCACGTTCAGCATGGGCGTGACCCCGCCCCGCACCGCTTACATGCTGGAGGCCGGCGAGCCTAACGTCTACCAGTTCGTCTCGATCAACCACATCAGCCGGCACCTGCTCGCCGCGACCATCGCCCATGAAGACGAACAGCTCGGCACCCGCAGCGGCGCCTTCGACCTGGGAGACTTCCAGGCCAGGGCACAGGCGTATTTCCAGGGAAAGCCCGACCCGAGTGGTTCCACCATCCCCCAGCAGCTGGTCAAGAACATCTTCCTCTGGGACGATCAGAGCGCCGCCCGAAAAGGGATCGAGGCCGTCCTGGCAACCCAATTCAGCTACACATTGAGCCCCCAGCGGACCTTGGAGCTCTACCTGAATTACGCCCAGTTTGGCCCCCACCTGTATGGTGTCTGCGCGGCCAGTTGGTACTACTTTGGAACACCGCCGTGGAACTTGTCGGACTACCAATCTGCACAACTGATGGGTGTTCTACCACTGCCGGATCTGGTCAAGCGGGATCCCAACGGTGGTATCTACCTGGGCGCAGGCGTCCACCCCGCCGTGTGGAACCTGGTGAACGGGGCAGCGAACGTCTGGGTTCCTCAACAGCTCACCGGCCTGGGCGGATGGCAGGCGGCCGTCGCGACGGTCGGCATCACTGACACTGCCGAGAACCACGCTGACCGGCGCTCCGACAACGACGCGTGCTCATCCATGCCTCAAAGCGTAAAGGACCGTATCCAGAGCGAAGCCGGCTAGGCCCGGCACAGGCGTCAGGCGTCAGGCGTCAGGCGTCATACGCGAGGTGAGAACGGGCCATCGCATACGCGGCCCAGTTTCAACTGGCCGCCGCGGGCCCGGCGGCCATCGAAGTACCACCACCCCCGACCGAGAGGATTCAACCCGCGGTGGCACGGTGTCAGTCGGGTATTTCGATTTGGACCCCGCAACTGCAGTGCAGGAACCCTGCACGGCGACGCCGATCAGTTGCCGTCGAAGACAGCCTCTGGGCTCCACTCCGAGGCCGGCTGAGCGTGAAGCCGCCAGTAGGCTTCGGCGATCAGTTCCGGCGCGAACGCTGTTCCATCCGCGATGTCTCCGGCGATGGTGACCCCGGTGACGTGCACGTTCTGCCGGACCAGCTCGTAATGCAACAAATGGGTCACCACGCGCAGGGCGGTCTTTCCGATCGAGAGGGTCGCATGCTCGGGCTGTGGGTCGTGGCTGAGCCAGCTGCTCGTCGTCAGGAAGGTGCCGATGCGGGCCTGTGCCATAGCCGGCGTGAGAACCTGCGCAGCAGTGATGGCGCCGAGCACGTCGACGCTGTACGCGGCCATCAGATACTCGGCGTCCGTGGCCAGGACACGGTCCCTGGCGATCAGGGCAGCGTTGTAGACCACGATTCCTGGGGCGTCGATCTGTGCGATGGCTTGCAGCCGTATACGGAACGCCTTTTGGTCGGCGGCGTCGGCGAGTACGGTGTCGATGTTGGCCCCGGAAGCGCGCAATTCGTCGGCGAGCGCGGCAACGGACTCCTCGTGGCGCGCGACGAGCGTGATTCGGAACCCTTCTCTTGCATAGCGACGGGCCACAGCGGCCCCGAGGCCCGGTCCGGCTCCGATGATCAGGACGTGGTTGGGGTCGATTGCGGCCGCATTACTCGTCCCTCCGGTCGGAATCATGCCCTTTCGATCTGCCGGCCCGGCATCGGCTCTGCGATTGCTATCCGCCATGCGGGGGCGCCAAACGTGTCGGCGAAGTACTGCGTCTCATGCACTACCTTCTCTTGAGCGAATTGCATGACGGACACCGAGTATGTCGGCACGCCGTCATACGTGATGATGCACTCGCTCACCCAGAGATTCCCGCTTCCGAGGATCCGCAGCACGGTGAAATGCCTCTCGGCAGGGTGTTCACCGCGTTGCGCCGCAATCGTCGTTCGGCCTCGGAAGCGTTCACCCGACTGGGGATAGTCGAGGATCGCATCGTCGGAATAGATAGCGTGTTCGGCTTCGCTATCCCCGCTTTCCGATGTGCGCCAGTGTGCCTCGAGTGCCGCCCAGGTCGGATCCATCGTGTTGTCCTTTCCGTGGCTGATTTCCGTCGATTCAGGTCGCCGTGCAGTGGTCCGCTTGTGGTCCAGTTTGAGTGCTGGCAGTTCCTCTCGCAATCCACTTTCAGCCCGACCTGGTCGATCTGAGAGGTCGCGTGCGCGCCCGCCCGGCGCCTGGCCGACAAGGAATTCCCCGCCGCGCAAGCCGGCTACCAGGGGATCATCGACTTCATCACCGGCTTCGGTCCCGTCCTCGCCCCGGGCGTGGCCCGTGTGCTGCCTGCCTGACCGTGGCCACCACTCCGCGGGTCAAAGGCCTGATAGCAGAGATTATGATGATCAATTGGCAATGGAATGGCTGGGAAGGGTGGTCAATAGCGAAGCGTGGCTTCCAACCATCTCCGGTACGAACCCCTCACCAAGAAAGTCAGGCACCCGTGACATCAGTGGACATCAATGCCGGCGTCATTCAAAGCAAGACAGCTCTGGTTGTGGGCGCCAGTGGCATTGCCGGCTCGGCAATCGTCGAACAGCTGGGCCAGAGCGAAAACTGGACGGTCCTTGCACTGTCCCGGAATCCCATTCCCGGTGGGCGGGCCAGGCACATTTCCGCCGATCTCCTGTCCGCGGACAGCCTTGCCCAGGCGCTCAGCGACGAGAAACCCACGCACATCTTCTTCACCGCCTGGTCCAGGCAGAACACCGAGCAAGGCAACATCCGCGTCAATGCAGCCATGCTCCGAGACCTCCTCGGCGCACTACACCACGCCCCGGTCGAACACGTGGCACTAATGACTGGTCTAAAGCACTACCTGGGCCCATTTGAGACCTACGGAGCGGGCTTCATCCCGGAGACCCCCTTCCGCGAAGAAGAACCGCGGCTCCCGGCCCCGAACTTCTACTACGCGCAGGAAGACGAACTGTGGGCAGCAGCAGAACGGCAGGGATTCCGCTGGTCCGTGCACCGCTCACACACGGTAATCGGCCACGCCGTGGGCAACGCGATGAATATGGGGCTGACCCTGGCGGCACAAGCCTCCATCTGCAGAGAGCTGGGCCTGCCCTTCGTCTTTCCCGGCTCCGAGACGCAGTGGAACGGCCTCACGGACATGACTGACGCAGGCCTCCTTGCCGAGCACATGATTTGGGCCGCCACCACCGAGAAAGCAGGCAATCAGGCCTACAACGTGGTCAACGGTGACGTCTTCCGATGGCGATGGATGTGGCCGCAAATAGCTGCCTATTTTGGCGTGGAAGCGGCTGGCATTGAAGGGTCCCCGCGTCCGCTCGAGGAACAGATGCGCGGCATGGAACCCGTATGGTCCCAGATTGCCGCCACCCACGGCTTGGCAGAAGCCGACCTTTCGCGGATTGCCTCGTGGTGGCACACGGACGCCGACCTGGGACGCAACCTAGAGGTCCTCGCGGACATGGGCAAAAGCCGCGTGGCCGGCTTCACCGGCTACCGGCGCACCGATGACTCCTTCCGGCAACTGTTTGATCGGTACCGGACAGAAAAGTTCATCCCTTGACCGCTCCTGTGAGGCCTTGACTCGCTGAGCCTTCTCAGGTGGCGATCGACTATTGATGGCGGCTACTACGTCAAGGTGGATCGTCGAAACCCATTGTCGCGGTGGAGAATCCCGGGGAAAGCTGGGATAAGTGCTGCGTGCAGCGGCCTAGGTTGCAGTCCCGAGCACGGCCCAGCCGTAGCCGGGAAGGTTGACCTCATTGCGGGCCGGCGGCCTTGTTCCCGGGCCGGCCAGCAGGGTGCGGGCCGATGACGGAACGGGCAGTTGAGCGGCCTTGCCGGACAGGTTGAGGGCGACCGTGATGGCGGCGCCATTGCTGCTCGCTTCGTACACAAGGTGTTCGTTGCTGAGCGACACCACCTTCGTGCGCGCATTGTGCAGCCACGGGTGCCTGCGGCGCAGGCCAATCAGTTCCTGGTGGAGGTGGTAGACCGGCCGGCCGGCCTGTGCCAGCTCGGAGGGTTCGGCAGGGAAGGCGGGGCGGACGGCGTCGTCTCCCCCGGCCCGGTCTTCCTTATGGCCGCGGAAGGCCTGCTCGTCGCCGTAGTAGATGGAGGGCGTTCCGCCCACGGTCAGGAGCACCGCCAGCGCGAGCGGGAGCTGATCTGCGTTGGTCAGCTTGCTGGCAAGGCGGGTGACGTCGTGGTTGCCCACGAAGGTCAAGGGCGCAAACGTCTCGAGGAAGCCGTTGTGCCGTTCCAGGGCTGCAGCGAGTTCATAGAAGTTGGCGTCGTTGAGGGAGCTCCAGATGGCCTTCCACAATTCATACTGTGTGACCGAGTCCAACGTGCCGGCGCCCGCTTCCCGGCGATAGTCACCGTGGATGTACTCGCCCACGAAGTATGCCTGCGGGTACTCCTGGCGCACGTCGGCCAGCACTGCCTTCCAAAAGGCCGGCGGAACGGCATAGGCGGCGTCCAGCCGCCAGCCGTCCGCGCCGCGCCCCAACCAGTGCTTCATGACCTCGGCAACGAATCCGGCCACTTCCGGTTCGTCGTGGTTCAGGGCGACGAGGTGACGGTGACCCTCGAAATACTCGTAACCAGGCACGCTGCCGGGCTTCCATCCGGTCTCGGGCCAGGTCAGCCGAAACCACGACGCCGTGGGTGCGGCAGGGCCTTCAGCCAGCACCCGTTGGAACGGGCCGAAGCCGCGCCCGGCGTGGTTGAACACGCCGTCGAGCAGAACCTTCAGGCCGCGGGCGTGAGCCTGCCTGATCAGTTCTTCAAAGTCCTCGTCATCGCCGAGCCGGGGATCGATACGGAAATAATCCGTGGTGTCATATCCGTGGGATTCTGAGGTGAACACAGGACCAAGAGCCAGGCCCGATGCCCCAAGTTCCAGTGCGTAGTCGAGCCAGGCGTGCAGCCTGGGGAGGCGGTGCACCGTCGGCTGTCCGGCCAGCAAAGTCGGTTCCGCGCCCGTGAAGCCGAGAGGATACACGTGCCACCAGATGGCGTGCTGCACCCATGCGGGCTCTGTCATGGTGATTCACCTTTCGTCTCTGCCCCAGCTACCGGCACCACAGAGCGGCAACCCCCGGGAAGCGCCGGGGAACGGTTTCCTGCCGCATCGACGTTGCACTAAGGCTTACGCGCCGGCCGGCAGGCGATGGCCCCGATCCCCAATCAAGCGGCGTCCGCCCATCTGGTTTTTGGTTGCACTCCGACTCCGTCCCCTCGTCCGGCTGCGGGTTTCAACTGCCGGGTACGCGTTGCAGACTGGCCGGAACGTGATGGCACAGCGTTCGGATGGCCGGCCCCACGCCGGTCGATGGTTCGGCGGGATCCTGAGGCGGGTGCCCTCATGTGCCCGCTCCGGGTTGCTTGCCTGCCCGTCTGGTGTCCTGGGGCTCGGGAACGGCGGGTGAGGTGAGCGACGCGGTTTCGGAGGTTGCCGTCTGCGTCAACGCCGCGAGCGAGGCGGCGACCGAGTGGTCGGGTTCCTCCTCCGGGGCCGGGGCAGCGGCCCGCAGCACCATGAGGGATTTGGCGGCGACGGTGACCTTGTCATCAGCCGCCAGGGGTTCGGAGTCGGCGCTGGCTCCGGCGGTGTCGATCATGACATCCCAGGCCGGAGCGTACTCGTCCGGGGGCAGCCTGAAATCGACGTCGCCGTCGTGGGCGTTGAAGTACAGCATGAAGTTGACGTCTGTGATGGGGCGCCCGCGGTTGTCCTTTCCTTGGATGCCGTCACCGTTGAGGAATATTCCAACGGAGCGGCCGAAGCCGCTGTCCCAGTCCTCCGGCTGCATGATGTTGCCGTCGGGGTCGAGCCATTCGATGTCCGGCAGCGGCTCATCTTCCCCTCGTCGCACCGGGCGGCCGTCGAAGAAGCGGTTGCGCCGGAAGGTGGGGTGCTTGGCGCGCAACGAGCTCACGGCGGCCGTGAACTCGATCAGCGGCTGGTCAACGCTGTCCCAGTGGATCCAGCTCAGTTCGGAGTCCTGGCAGTAGGTGTTGTTGTTGCCCTGCTGGGTGCGGCCCAGCTCGTCTCCGTGCAGGAGCATCGGAACGCCCTGGGAGAGCAGCAGGGTCGCGATGAAGTTCCGCTGCTGCCGCGCCCGCAGGGTCAGGACCTTGTCATCTTCCGTGTCCCCTTCGGCGCCGCAGTTCCAGGACCTGTTGTGGGATTCGCCGTCGTTGTTGCCTTCGCCGTTGGCCTCGTTGTGCTTCTCGTTGTAGGAGACGAGGTCGCGCATGGTGAAGCCGTCGTGGGCTGTGACGAAGTTGATGGACGCCACCGGGCGGCGGCCGGAATGTTCGTAGAGGTCGGCGGAGCCGGTCAGCCGCGAGGCGAACTCGCCGAGAGTGGCCGGTTCACCGCGCCAGAAGTCGCGGACGCTGTCGCGGTACTTGCCGTTCCATTCCGTCCATTGCGGCGGGAAGTTGCCCACCTGGTAGCCGCCTGGTCCGACGTCCCACGGCTCGGCAATCAGCTTGACCTGGGAAACCACCGGGTCCTGCTGGATGAGCTCGAAGAAGGTGGACAGCTTGTCCACGTCATAGAACTCACGGGCCAGGGTGGAGGCGAGGTCGAACCGGAACCCATCGACGTGCATTTCCGTGACCCAGTACCGCAGGGAGTCCATGAGCAGCTGGAGCGAGTGCGGTTGGCGGACGTTAAGAGAGTTGCCGGTGCCGGTGTAGTCCATGTAGTGCTTGAGGTCGCCGTCGACGAGCCGGTAGTAGGTCGCGTTGTCGATGCCCTTGAAGGACAGGGTGGGGCCCAAATGGTTGCCCTCGGCCGTGTGGTTGTAGACCACGTCCAGGATCACCTCGATGCCCGCCCGGTGCAGCGACCGGACCATGGCCTTGAAGTCCTGAACCTGCTGGCCGGCGTCGCCCGTGGCGCTGTAGCTGTTCTGCGGGGCGAAGAAGCCGATGGTGTTGTAGCCCCAGTAGTTGTTCAGGCCCTTGTCTTCCAGGGTGCCGTCGTTGACGAACTGGTGCACCGGCATGAGTTCCACCGCTGTGACGCCAAGCTTCTGCAAGTGGGCGATGACGGAGGGGTGCGCCACGCCGGCATAGGTGCCGCGCTGTTCCTCCGGGACCTCTGGGTGCAGCTGCGTGAGGCCCTTGACGTGGGCCTCGTAGATGACCGACTGGTGGTAGGGGATGCGCAGTTGGCGGTCGCCGTCCCAGTCGAAGTACGGGTTGATGACCACGCCCATCATCATGTGCGGTGCCGAATCCGCATCATTGCTGGAGGTGGGATCCCCGAAGTTATAAGAAAAGAGCGCCGGATCCCAGTCGATCTGGCCCTGGATGGCCTTTGCATAAGGGTCCAGGAGCAGCTTGTTCGGGTTGAAGCGGTTGCCCGCGCCGGGATCGTAGGGGCCGTGCACGCGGTAGCCGTATTTCTGGCCCGGCTGGATCTGCGGCACATAGCAGTGCCACACGTAGCCGTCCACTTCGGTCAGTTCAATCCGGGTCTCCGTGCCCTCATCATCGAAGAGGCACAGTTCGACCTTCTCGGCCCTTTCGCTGAACAACGCGAAGTTCGTTCCGGTTCCGTCAAAAGTGGCACCAAGCGGGTACGCCGATCCGGGCCAGGTTTCCATTCGTGCTCCTCCTAGATCGTCCAACAAGATGTCCAGCACGCGTGGTGCGAACCACCGGAGGGGAAACTCTCACGCTAACGGGGTCCTCCGGCTGGGCAAACTCCATGAACTGCAATTCCTAAGCCTGCTGACTATATCGCAGACGGCGGAACTTCGGGCTCCGCGACAGTCCCATTTAGGGGTGGTGGCCCTCGCACCTTCCGGAAGGCTGCACAGCACGGAGTTCTTGACGGGGCCGGCAGGTGCGTCGTCCACATCTCCGGCCATCCAGCGTGTCCGGGAGCACGCTGTCGTTGAAACATGCCCGGAGCGTTCGGTTCAATGCGGTGACCGCCCGCCGCGTTATTGAAAGGGACCGGCGATCAACCTGACAGTCGGTGGCCGGACCCAGGGAGCAGCATGATGTGCTCCCCAGCTTCCGGCTTAGGGCTTTACTGCTGGGGAAGGTCTGTTTGTAACTGCTCCACAATGGTGCAGGCGGTCTGTTCATCGCCGAGGATCCGGAAGTGCCCGGCCGTCTCGAGCCGGATATTGCGGGCTCCGGGCAGGACGCTGCCTTCGGGAATGTGCGGGTCATAAACCCCGTAGATGGACGTGATCCGGCGATTAATGCTTTCTTCCCCGGCCATTTGGAGGGTTAGGGCGTTGCGCGGCGAGAAAACGCGGAGGCTGGGGATGAGCAGGTAGCGGGCGTAGCGCGATCCCAAGAAGGGCGTGCAAACGGCGACCATGCGGTCAATGCGCAGGTCCGGGTCGAGGGCAAGCATGATGTATTTGCCGATGAGCCCGCCCTTGCTGTGAGCCACGATGACCGCGTTCTCCAGGCCGGCAGCAGCGATGTGCTCGGCCACGAGCCTGGCAGCGATCGGGACGCCCAGCCGGTTTCGTTGGAGAAGGGTCACGACGTGAACGGGGTGGCCCGCTCGGTGCAGGGCTGTAATCAGGGGCAGCATGAACTGCCAGTTCTCAAATACGCCCGGGATCACCACGATGGGGCTGCGGTCCCCGGCATGGAAGGCGTCGGCCGGGATGCGGGACAAGGCACCCCGGACCTGCCACTCGGCCGCGAAAGCGTAGTCGCGGATCCACCAGATCGCCCTGCGGATTGCCCTGCTCACGCCTGGGCTCCCCGCGCACTGCCGGGCGCCCTATCGAAGCCCCGGATCGCCTCCGCAACTTTTCCAGCACCGGTGTGTTGAACGACGTGCCCGCAGCCGGGGACCTCACGGAATTCACCGGCAAATGCGCGCTTCTCTAGCAGACGGCACCAGACCCGGGACGCTACCGGATCCCGGGATCCCCGCGGGCGCAGGATCGGCACGCCCACCTCGGCGCTGCGTTCCTCTGTGGGATAGGTCATCATCGCTGGCAGTTTGGTCAGGTACCAGCGTGGGCCGCACCGGGTGTAGTCCGCCATGACCAGGAGGTTTGATGACGGGGTTTCGAAGAAGAGGCAGTCAATTGTCAGGTCGAGGGCCTGCCGCGCGACAGTGCGGCGCTTGTGATCGGCGACGGGTCCCATCAGAACCAGTTGGGTGATGCGGTCCGGCTGTTGTATGGCCGCTTCCACGGCGAACTGGGTTCCCATCGAATGCCCGATAAGGATGCACGGGCCAACGCCTGCCTGGTCCAGGGCGGCCTGGATGAAGCCTGCGCAGTCCGAGACCGACAGCCGACGACCCGGTTTCTGTGTCCCGCCGAAGCCGGGATGGTCGATCGAATACGTATCTGCTGATTCGGCCAAGTGCCAATGGAGCCGGTTCAGATAGCGGTGGGATGCGCCTATGCCGTGAAGGAGAACCATGGCCGGTCCCGACCGGTCCGCGCCCCGGGGCAGGGGCGATACATTCAGCCGCCCCACGAGCTCATCGACGCGGACGTCGGAACCGATCGGATCAGCCATCTGCAGAGAATCTCCTTCCCCTCCAAGCCCGGCGCCCAGCACCGCACGGATGCGGAAGCGAGCCGCTCTCCAGCTGGAAAGCGGGCCGCCTCTGGAGCTGCCTGCCAAGGGTGTCCTTGGAGGCGGTTCCCTGCGTCAGGCTATTTCTTCTTGGGTTCTTTCTTAGGTTCTTTCGTGGGTTCCTTCGTGGGTTCCCTGGGATTGTCGGCGTCCTTGAGTTCCACTTCTGCTGTGGCCTGGATCAGTGCCAGCAGGTCAGGATCGAGCCCGGGCGAGAATTCCTCGCGGCGTTCCGGTGAAATGCTCATCGGGAAGCCGGCCGGCGCGACGTCGGTGCTCAGCTCGGTGCCGTCGTTGGAGGGTGATGCGCCACGGTACAGCTTGCCCGCTTCGCTGAGGTTGTCTGCGCTGAAGGTGTACTGGATGCTCTGCAGGCCCTTGTCCAGGAGCTTCTTCACCTCGGGGAACTGCTCGGCGTTGGTCTTCGGGATCGGAAGCACTTTGCCCCAGTTCACGCCGAGGCTTTCCAGGGCCTTCGCGAATGCATTCTCGTGGGCCTGGTCCCGGACGATGAGGTAGGCGATCGTGGACCGCGCCGTCTTGTTCTCGGTCATTTCGTAGATCCGGCATTTCTGCAGCCGGCCGGTGGACTCGAGCATCAGGTTGTACAGCAGGTCCAGGACAAGGTTGCCGCTGTTGTACACGTAGGATCCGCTCCACGGGTTCCCGGCCGCATCCACGGGCAACGCCCCCTGCGCGCCGACCAGGTAGTGGTGGATGTTGCTCGTGTCCAGCGCGATCTTCAGCGGCGTGGCCCCCTTGGCTCCGGGTTGGTCAACGGGATCGGTCTTCTTGCCCTGGTACTCGGGGGACCCGTCCAGCAGCCGGGAGATGGTGGTGCCGATCAGCTCGACGTGGCTGATCTCCTCGGTACCCACGCCCTGGAGCAGGTCCTTGTAGGGCTTCGAGGCTGCGTCGCCGCGGAAGTTCATGCTCTGGAACAGGTACTGCATCATGGTGCGCATCTCGCCGAACTGCCCGCCCAGGCCCTCCTGCAAGGCGTTGGCCGCGGCAGGGTCGGGCTCGTCGACGGCGATTTCGTTGATCAGTTGCTGGGTGTGCAGGTACATAGGCTAGTTCCTCACTCTGGTCTGATGCTTGTCGTCCTCTTAAACACCGGCCTCCGAATACCTCATGGCCGGACCGGCCCGTCCCGCGGTGTGGCAGCCGCAGGGTCTAACCATAAGCATGCTTAGTATTCTTGGCAAGGAAATTATCCTGCCGATCGCAGCTGTACGACATTCCCCGTCCGGCCTTTCCCATCCCAGCCGGATGATCGTGCGGGCCGACCCGTCGGGCGGGCGACTCCACGGACGGGCAGCAGCGTCCCGGCTTTGTCCTGCTCGACAGGCCGGGCGACTGCCGCTAGGTTGGGCCTCATGACTGAGATTCCAGATGAAGATAGGGACGGCCGCGGCGAAGACGAGTCCGCCAGGGACTCGCTTGCCGGCGACATCGCCCGGAAACTCGACGGGGACATCGGCGAACCCGACCCGGAAGGAGCCGGCACTGAACCCGAAGGCGCCCAGTAACCGCTTTCCACCCCGGGCCGTGAAGCTGGCCGGACTCAGCCTGCGACGCGGACGTGCTGTCACAGTCGCATCACCTGCCGGTGTACGTCGACCCGCTCCAGCACGACTATCGGATCAGCATCCTGACGCCGAACCCCGCGAGGTCCCCGGCCCCACCAGTTGGTCTCCTGGCAGCCTGACCTGCCGCGGCGGCCGCTGATGCCTGCCTCAGCTCCCAATCCGGTTCCGCGTGCCCGAACCCCCCGCTCACAAAGGGCGCCCCAGGACGGTAGCAGGCAAGCGACCTCGAAGGTCGCTCCTCCCGGCAGGCCATCGACCAGGACGTCACGCCTGCGAGTACCCTCGGTTTGGTTCTCCAGTCCCCCCAGCTTGGAGAACCGGGAGCCTCCGCGCTTTAGTCCTGGACTCGCGCGGAGGCTTTCCTCATAGGCCGAATAGAAACCGCGCGACGGCCGGGAGGGTGATCAGACCGGATACGCGTCCCGGAGAGATGCCGTCAACGGCCGGGCCGGGGAACGTCAGGCGGCCGGAACGGCGCCAAGGGCTTCCCCAGTCTGCCAGCCGGGAAGCGGCGCGACGCGTTCACGGACCGGGTGCGAGATCAGTTGAGGACGTCCGGCAGGTGCTTCCAGCACGGCGAGCGGCAGTTCGCGGTGGACAAGGTAATCGCACGCCGCCGGGCCGGTCATCCTCAGACCCGGGCATCTGCTTCCACGGTGTTCAGTGCGGACATTGGCTGCGCGCAAACCGGCTCTGAACGCCCTGTCACCCACAGGTGCAAACCCTTCGAGCCCGCACCAGCTCAGGTACACGCCATACAGTTCGTCCATGCTGAGACCGTTCCCGTCCGGATCCGGGGCAACGCACTCCTTGAGGAAATCTTCCAGTGGTGTCTTCGTCATCGTGGCCTCCTGCATCCCGGCGGTATAGCCGCTCAAATGAACAACAGCATGAATGTGAAGCATGACCAGCTAAGAAAACGCGGCCAAAGCAGTAAGAATCTAGGAGCACCTTTTCCCGCTGTCAAATCAGATTTTCGGGAGTGGGCCCGGTGGACCATGGGCGCTTTGGTATATCCCCGGTGTAGAGGCCCGCGGGCCGCAACAGATCAGATTTCGACCGTAGCAGCCAGGCTGATGATCAGAAGGGCGTCGGGAGGGAAACCGGAACGGCATGGCTGCCGGGAGGGCTCTTTAGGCGGGACGGTGGGCCGGTGAGTCGTTCGTCTTGAGCCGTGTTTCGCTGCGGACCGTAGCGGCCCAGGTGGCGAGAAGGTTGAGGGCGTCGTGGCCCGGGGTGCCCGGTTCGGCGCTGTAGGCGATCAGGGTGAGGCCTTCATCGCCCGGGAGTTGCATGGTCTGGAATGTCAGCTCGAAGTCGCCGACGACGGGGTGGTGGAAGGGTTTCATCCCGGTGTGGTGGAGCCGGACGTTCTGGGCGGCCCACATGATCCGGAAGTCCTCGCTTTTGGTGGAGAGCTCACCGATGAGGTCTGTGAGGTCGCGGTTGTGGGGATCGCGGGCGGCTTCCTGCCGGAGGATCGCCACGACATCCTGAGCCATTGATTCCCACTCGGGCAACTGATCCCGGGAACCGGTATCAAGGAAGACGAAACGCGCGAAATTCTGGGGCGGTGCCGCCTCGCCGCCGTTCGGGTGGTAGAGCGCGCGGGCGAGGTCGTTCATGCCGAGGACATCGAGTCGCGCGTTTTGAACAAAGGCCGGGATACCGGTCATGCCGTCAAGTAGGTGCTGAATGCTGGAGCTGAGCTTCTGCGGCCCGCGCCGGCGCTGCCGGGGCCGTTTGATGTTTGATGCGCGGGCGAGGTCGAAGAGGTAGGTGCGTTCGGCGTCGTCGAGTTTCAGGGCCCGCGCCAGGGATTCGAGGATGCTGTCGGAGACGCCGGTGAGGTTTCCGCGCTCAAGCCGGTTGTAGTAATCGATGCTCATCCCGGACACGGCTGCGAGTTCCTCGCGGCGGAGCCCGGGCACCCGGCGCAGGCCGCCGTACACGGGCAGCCCTGCCATTTCAGGGGTGATCCGGGCACGGCGCGACTTGAGGAAGTCGCTCACTTCGCTGTTGTTGCTCACCTTTTCCAAGGTACGCGCGAACAAGTCACTGGTGGGAGGTACTGCCATTACATGGAACACCAGCCACTACCTCGGGTTCGGGCTCGGCGGTTGACTGGATAACGGAGGCTCCCGCGGGACCTGGCCGCTCCCAGGCACGAACCTTCTGACAGCAACCCCCAAAACCTAACGAAAGTTAAGAGGAAACCACCATGGCAGCAGAAGTAGCAGTCATCATCGGCTCAGGCAGCATCGGAATAGCGATCGGCCGCGTCGCCGGCATCGGCCGGAAGGTCCTGCTCGCTGACTACAGCGAGGAAACCATGAATACCGTCGCCGAACAGCTCCGCGGCGAAGGCTACGAGGTCACCACCCACCCGATCGACATCTCCAACCACGACGCCATCACCGCCCTGGCCGACGCCGCCGCATCGCTGGGAGACATCGCCCGCGTCGTGCTCGCCGCCGGGGTGTCCCCGGTCCAGGCAACCACCGAACGGGTGCTGAACGTTGACCTTCTCGGCACCGCCTACGTCCTGGAGGAGTTCGGGCGGGTCATCGCCGCAGTCGGCTCCGGCATTGTCATCTCCAGCATGGCCGGCCACATGGGCGAGGGCTACCCCCGCGATGTCGAGCACGCACTGGCCTACACACCGACGGCAGAACTTCTGGATCTGCCCTTCCTCGCCGCCGAGAAAGTGGGCGACTCCGGCGCCGCCTACACCCTCGCCAAGCGCGGCAACGCCCTGCGCGTGCAGGCAGCAGCCACCACCTGGGGTGAACGCGGGGCACGCATCAACTCCCTGAGCCCCGGCATCATCTCCACCCCGCTCGCCCAGGACGAAATGTCCGGGCCGTTCGCCGAAGGCTACCGCACCATGATCCGGACATCAGCCGCCGGGCGCATGGGCACCCCCGCCGAAGTGGCAACCACCGCGGCGTTCCTCCTCGGAGCTGAAGGCGCCTTCATCACTGGCTCCGACCTCCTCGTGGACGGCGGCGTGATCGCAGCCATGCGGTCCGGACAGCTCTAACTAGCGGCAACGGCGCTCGTTACCCTTGCCAGGAGCCAGCGGGCCTCTTCGGGGCTGTGTCCACGGCGTAGGCCGCTAGTGCACTTGAGGCCAATCCGGCCGCGAGCCCTTGGAGCCCCGGCCCACGAGCAGAGGAACCACGCCGTCGACGGCTAAGAGCACAAAACAGCCTGCCGCGGCGACCGCCAGCGCACCGATCGACATCGCTTTGCGGCCGACGTGATTGGACAGTCGGCCCAGGACGACGAGACCGAACACGGCAAACACGAAGTACGCCACAGCGACCAGCGAGAGGTCGGTATTGGTGACGCCGTTCTCCGAGCGGTAGGTGTCGTACAACGGGACTGCCGTTCCTCCCGCCGCGAAGATCGCCACGAAGGAGACTGTGGCTGCAGCGAATCCACGGCCCGGGCGGGGCGCGGGATCGCGGGAGGAACCATGGGCATAAGAGGTTGACCTATCTTTCTTTGACGGTTTAGCTAGTCGGCGTCGTCGGGCGTTGTGTCGACGATTTTCCGTAGGTGGGCATTGCTCTCCAGGACTGCTTTGCTCAAGACATGGCTCTGGTGAAGTGTCTGTACTCGCTGCGGTTGGTGTGGATGTCCCAGAGAGTGCGCGCGACTACTGCTGGGTCGTTCGTGGGGTCACCGGCTTCGATCGCGCCCGGGATGATGAACTGCGAGACGTGGATGTTCTCCTCAGCCAACGCGGTGTGCAGCATCTCGCCGTAGGCGCTTTCGGCGGCGAACGCAATCGAGGTGCCGGCGTAGCCGACTGCGGGACGAACGGCGCTGCCGCCGTTGATGAGCAGAACCGTGCCGCGTCCGGATCCGCGCATGCCGGGGAGGACCTGCTGGACGGCGGCGACGGGGCCGTAGATCGATTGCTCGACGGGCGCCAGCAGGTCTTCGGCGCTTGTGTCGAGAACCGGTTTCATGAAATCGCTTTGGGGAACGGGGCTGTACTGGAGCACCTCGATCGGGCCGAGCGCCGTGGCGGCGAGTTCGAGAGCACGAGCGAGCTGCTCGGGATCACGGACGTTGGCCGCGAACCCCTGAGCGTCGACCTCGTCGGATCGCACCTCCTCGGCGATGGCGTCGACGTGTTCTTGTGTGCGGGAAATCAAAGCGACGTTGTAGCCGTGGGAGGCGAATTCGCGGGCGACGGCTGTGCCGAGACCGCTACCGGCCCCGACAATGGCAATGGTGGGCATGAGGTGGCCTTTCCAGACATACGCTGATGATGATTTGCCCGAGGTTGATGGGAAGATTCAGCTTGTCGAGCGGGATGAGATCAACCTTGTCGTTGCGGTCGACGTGGCCGGCGCCAGCGTGACCGGGCTGCCGGGGTGGGTATGCGGCCCGTTCCACGAGCTGGACCGGAAGGGCTTTCTGCCCTTCCGCGGGACCCATACCGCAGCTTGCACCCGCCGACAGTTCAACACAACCAGCATTGACCTGTGCGTGGGAGGGCGCGTTTATAGGGGGGATCAATACGACCCCCATAGCCGCCGGAAGCCGGAGTAGCGTTGAAAACATGCAACCAGCCGACAACCGAGCCGCTATCCGTGAGTTCTTTGCCACCCGCCGCGCCAAGCTGGCTCCCCAGGACGTCGGTCTGCCGTCGGGCGGGGGCCGCCGGCGTGTCCCGGGCCTCCGCCGCGAAGAGGTCGCGGTACTCGCCGGGGTGAGTACCGAATGGTATGCCCGTCTGGAAAAGGGGCACATCAACGGAGTCTCCGATGATGTGCTCGACGCGGTCGCACGGGCGCTGCAACTCGATGAGGCCGAACGGCTCCACCTCTTCAACCTCGCCCGGGCCGCCAAGCCCAAGACCGCCCAGCGCCGCCAGCCGAAGTCCCCGGTACGCCCCAGTATCAAGCGTCTCCTGGAATCCATGGCGGGTGCTCCGGCCTTCGTGCGGAACGCCCGCAACGACGTCCTCGCCTGCAATCCGCTCTTCCGGGCCCTGTACGCACCGGTCTTCGATGACCCGGTCCAGCCTCCCAACATTGTCAGGTTCACCTTCCTGGACCCACGCAGGTTCGACTTCTACCCCGACTGGGAAGAAGCCGCCGACGGTATGGTCGCATTGCTTAGAAAAGAAGCAGGCCGTAACCCCTACGACCGGGACCTCACCGACCTCGTCGGCGAACTCGCCACACGCAGCGAGGAGTTCCGCACCCGATGGGCCGGACACGACGTGCGAATGCACCTCACCGGCACCAAACGGATCAACCACCCGGTTGTTGGCCTCGTCGAAATCACCTTCGACGTCCTTGAGCTGCCCGCCGACCCCGGACTCACGATCACGACATACGGCGCCGAGCCGGGCACCCCCTCCGCGGACGCCCTGAAACTGCTTGCCAGCTGGGCCGCAACCAACCACGACGACGAACAACGGGCGGATCAGCCCTCCCGCGTCGCCCCGCCACTCCTGCCGGAACCCAACGAAACGTAGCTACCAAGATGCTGCGGGGTCTTTTCGGAAGCCCTTGTGGCCACTGATCCCCGGCGGCCGTGTTCCAACACGGGGCCCAAGGGCGGCATTGAAGATGACGTTTCCATGAGCACGACGGGCCCGTTGCCGGCATGCAGCAGGTGCTCCCCGCTCGATTCGGCGAAGCGCCCACGGTGATCCTGCCTGCAACCGCAGTTGTTGGCGTTTAGGGGGGACCGTTTATACCCCCATAAACGCAGCCTTCTTCAAGGGTGAGCAATCGGTTGAAATGGATAAGAGACATTTTCCCCTGCATCAATGAGGAGTTCGCATGAGCGGGCAGACAATAATCCAGGACGGCGTTACTGCCGGCAATCCCACGGCCGGTGAGAACGGACGGCGGCCCTCGCTTCCGCTGGCGGTCTATGTGCTGGCGCTGGGCACGTTCCTGATGCTCACCAGCGAATTCGTGGTGGCCGGCATTCTTCCGCTGATCGCTGGTGACCTGCAGGTGAGCGTCGCCCAGGCAGGATCGCTGATCACCGTCTTCGCGATCGGCATGGTGATCGGCGCACCGCTGATGGCGATGTTGACGATGCGCATGTCCAAGCAGCTCACGCTGGTTCTGGCGCTCATCGTGTTCGTTGCCGCCCATATAGTTGTGGCGCTTGGCCCGGACTTCACGGTGCTGCTGGTGGCACGGTTCGTCAGCGCGCTTGCCACCGGAGCGTTCTGGGCAGTCTCCGCGGTGGTCGCCACCCGCGCCGCGGGACCCTCCTCAGGTGCCCGGGCGGTAGGGGTCGTGGGTGCCGGCGGGGCCCTGGCCACCGTCCTCGGCGTGCCCCTGGGCGCGTTCGTCGCGCAGCTGGTCGGCTGGCGCGGAACCTTTTGGGCACTGGCGGCCGCCGCCGCGCTGGCCACCGTCCTCGTCGCCCGCCTTGTTCCGCGCGACGCCCCCGGCGCGCACGCAACGTCGCTCCGTGCCGAACTCGCCGGCCTGCGCTCGGGCCGGCTGTGGCTGGCGCTGGCCGCCTGCGCCACAACGTGCGGTGGGGTGCTCGCCGCCTACTCGTACATCGCCCCGATCCTCATCGATCAGGCCGGTGTGACCGCTTCCCAGGTCCCGCTGGTGCTCACAGGATTCGGTATCGGCTCGGTCATCGGCACCCTCCTCGCCGGCCGCTTCGGCGACGCCCACCCCGGCCCGATCACGATCATCACACCCGCCGTGACCACCATCCTCCTTCTGGCCATCAGCCTGCTGACCGGTTCCCCATGGCTGACCAGCGCACTGGTGGTCATGCTGGGCTTGTTCGGTCTCAGCGCCAACAGCGTGCTGATTCACCTAGCGGTGCGCTTCGCCGGGAAAGCCGCAAGCCTCGGATCCGCCCTCAGCGTCTCCGCGTTCAACGCCGGCACGGCCGTGGGCACCTTGTTCGCCGGCGCCGCCCTGGTCTCCCCGCTCGGGACCACCGGTCCCGGCCTTGTCGGCACGATCATTGCCGCGTTGACCCTTTTTCCCGCCATTGCACTCGCCCTCGCCAGCCGCCGGCGCACAGCGGTTGGAACCAACTAAGCACATCCGAAAAGAGAGAAGGAAAAGCCAATGCGCGCAACCCTTATGTACGGCCCCGGCGACGTTCGCGTGGAGAACGTCCCCGACTCAGTCATCAAGAACCCCACCGACGCGCTGGTCCGGATCAGCGCGTCCTGCATCTGCGGCAGCGATCTGCACCCGTACCACTCCATGGACGCCGGCAACGGACCGGCTCGGATGGGGCACGAATTCATCGGCATTGTGGAGGACATCGGCTCCGCGGTCACCTCCCTGAAGAAGGGTGACCTGGTCGTCGCACCCTTCGCGATCTCAGACAACACCTGCGAATTCTGCCGCGAAAACCTGCACACCTCCTGCTCACACCACGAGGCGAACTTCTGGGACGGCCTCCCGGATGAAGGCGGCCAGGCCGAAGCAGTGCGTGTTCCATTGGCGGACGGCACACTCGTCAAGCTGCCGGTGGCACCAGACTCCGCACTGATCCCGTCTCTGCTGACCCTCGCCGACGTTTTCGGGACCGGCTACCATGCCGCACTCCAGGGCGGCGTGAACAAACACACCCGCGTCACCGTGATCGGCGACGGAGCAGTCGGGCTGCTGGCCGTCCTGTCAGCGAAGCGGTTGGGTGCCGAACAGATCATCCTCATGGGACGGCACAAGTCCCGCACCGACTTGGGCCTGGAATTCGGCACGACGGACATCGTCTCGGCCCGCGGAGAGGAAGGCATCGGCCAGGTCCGCGAGCTCACCGGCGGCCACGGCTCCCACGTGGTCCTCGAAGCCGTGGGCCACACCCCGGCCTACGACCAGGCAGTGGGCATCATCCGTCCCGGCGGTGTCATCAGCCGCGTCGGCGTGCCCCAGTACAACGAGGCGCCCGTCGGCTTCGACAGCCTCTTCGGCGGCAACATCACCCTCACCGGCGGTCCCGCCCCGGTCCGGGCCTACGTCGAAGAGCTCATGCCCGACATTCTCAACGGCACCATCGAACCCGGTAAGGTCTTCGACGTCACCACGGACATGGACGGCATCGTTCAGGGATATAGGGACATGGACGAACGACGGTGCCTCAAAGTCCTCATCAAACCCTGACCACCGGCCCGCGCGCGGAGGATGCATACCCTCGCGCGCACGCTGGATGAACCTCCCGAGGCAGTCATCACCAACGAGCCGCTCCAGGACCAAACGGCCCGACGGCTGACCGGGAGCGGCTCGAAGACAGCTTCCTCAGGAAGCCAGTAGTGCTGCCGTCACCGGACCGGGGTGTATGTGGTGCCGTCGCGGAGCATGGCCCAGAGGACGTTGAGTCGGCGCCGGGGCCGGTGGTGGTTGCCGGTGATCCGTCCGGAGTCCCCTAAGAGCCCGAACGGTCCGCGACGCAATTCAAAAGTCGACGCCTACGCCCGAGCCAGAGATGGGGACCATAACTATCCCGGCGAGCGAGATCGTAGTGCCCGTGCTTTTCGCCGGGAATCCAGGTGGGGCACCTCCAAGAGGTTTCTCGAACTTGGTAGACAGATTCTGCGGCCAGCCTGAGGACCTACGCTCCTGTCCTGGCCAACGTTTCAGTCAGCTTCTTGACTATCTGTCCGCGCCAGCCGCCGCCCATGATGCGGTGGGCAACAACGTGGCTGGGCTCCTCTGGGTCGAAGCCTTCGTGAGTGAGGAAAAGGCGCGTGCCGGCGCCCTCCGGGACCAGAGTCCAAGTGACCGTACTGCTCAGGCTGTTGCCGGCGTTCGCGTCCCGCCAGGAAATGCGCAGAAGCCGTTCTGGATCAATTTCGAGCACTTCGCTGGCGACAATTCCGCTGAATCCCACGGCAGGGACCGGAGTTCCGCGCATGGTGTAGCGGTGCCCGACGATGGGCTGAAAGTCGTTTTCCATGAGCCAGGCCGCGATCAAGGGCGGCTCGGTGAGCGCCCGCCACACCTTTGCGGGCGGGTGGGGAAGGAATTCGTCGAGCTCTATGGCTGTCAACGTCGGTGACATCAGGTGTCCTTCAGGTTCTCGAGAGTATGGTTTAGGTCTTTCAGGCGGGTGCGCCAGAACTTCTCGAACGGCGACAGCCACGACGCGACGTCGGCAAGAGGATCGGGCGTCAGTAAGTATCGAATCGTCCGACCCCGCCGCTCCTCCGAAACGAGGTTCCGATCGAGCAGCACCTTTAGATGCTCGGAGACGCTGGGCCGGGCCATGTCATATCGTTCGGCAATTTCGCCGGCGGTTCGTGGACCGTCCAGGAGAAGCATGAGAATGTCGCGCCTGGTGGGGTTAGCCAACGCTCCGAAGAGCAGGTCCGCGGGGGAATCCTTCGTTCTGACTGGCACCGACCCATAATAGGTAGGACATTTCCTACAAGTCAAGTTTCTGACTGCCTCTAGAATCCTTCTAAAGGTGTTACTCACTGATCCGCAAAACGGCCAATTCAAGCTGCACTTGAGAGCGAAGCGCCCGTTCTAATTCATGCCGGGAAAAGCTTGTATTGCCCGAGCGCAGCGAGGCCTCAACACAACGACGGCGTCTCCGTCCTCGGCACACTCGAGGAGCTTTTTCATTCCGGGCCGCTCGATTGCCGTTTTGCTTCCGGAAGTCACGTCGGCGAATACGTCGCGCTTCTGAACACCAACGTCGACGAGCGCGTCTAGTTGCAGATGGGCGTCCTGGCCCGACGTACTGACGCGCGCGTAACCCAGTTTCCTCACCCGGCCAGTTTGACTCAGAAAGTCCCTGCTGCCCCCCGTTACATTTATTGGGTCCCTGACCGACGGGGACATGGTCGCTGGACCCGGTATGACTTTCTCGCCCTGTCACTGATGATCCGGGGGGTGTTGTCGCCGGGTTCGGAGACACTTGTTGACCGCTGATAGGGACAAGGCCGGACCAACGGGTCCAGGTCTCTTCGTAACGTGGGTGCCGGCATCGGGTGTCGTGACTGCGGCCATATGGTGGTGCAAAGGAGCGCCGATATGGATGAAGGATTCGACGTTTACTGCTGACTCGATGTCGGCAAGAGCGACCACCCCGCCACCGCGCTGAACCGCGCCGGCGAACGTCTCTTTGACAAGCCGCTGCCGCAGGACGAAGCCCGGCTGCGGCAGCTTTTCACGACGCTGCAGCAGCAGGGGAACGTGCTGATGATCGTGGACCAGCCCAACACCATTGGCGCACTTCCCGTGGCGGTGGCCCGGGACTGCGGCTGCGAAGTCGCCTATCTGCCCGGCCTGGCGATGCGCAAGGCAGCTGACCTGTATCCCGGCAAATCTAAAACTGAAGCCCGTGACGCGTTCATCATCGCCGAGACAGCCCGGGCGATGCCGCGCACCCTGCGCGCGGTCGACCGTGACAGCGAGGTCCTCTCGGCACTAAAAGTCCTCTCCGGGTTCGATACGGATCTGACCCACGAATGCACGCGCGCGATCAACCGGCTCCGGTCCCTGCTGCTGCAGATCTTCCCGGCGCTCGAGCGCGCCTTCCCCGGCACAGTCCTGACCCGTTCCCTGGTCTTGGAACTGCTGATCAAATATGCGGGCCCGACCGGTCTTCGTGGCGCGGGACGTGGCAACGTGCTGCGCTGGGCCCGCAACCACAGCCGCAAAGACCCGGCCGCGCTCATCGACGCCGTATTCGCCGCCCTGGGCGAGCAGACGGTGACCGTCGCGGGGACCGAAGCCGTGGAGCTGGTCATCCCGCGCGTCGCCGCCCAGATCAAGGAACTCAAACACCAGCGGACCATCGTGGCCGAAGAAGTCGAAAAGCTCCTGGACGACTTCCCTCTTTCCCAGGTCTTGATGTCCATGCCGGGAGTCGGCATCAAGACCGCCGCCACCATACTCCTGACCATCGGCGACGCAAGCAGCTTCAAAACCGCCGGTCACCTCGCCGCCTACGCCGGCATCGCACCGGTCACCCACCGCTCCGGGACCTCCATCCGCGGGGAATCCCCTGCCCGCTCAGGCAACAAAGAACTCAAGAACGCGCTCTTCAGGTCCGCCTGGATAGCCTCGTGCCACGACCCGCTCTCCAAGGCCTACTACCAGCGGAAACGCGCCGAAGGGAAGAAACACAACGCCGCAGTCATCTGCCTCGCGCGGCGCCGCTGCGACGTCCTCTTCGCCATGCTCAAGAACGGAACGCTCTACCAGGAAAAAACTCCTCAGGCCGCTTGACCAAAAGCATAGGGACACCCCCCCCCGCGAGACGATCCACGGTGGGACGTGTTTCCGAGACATCGGTGAGCCCGGTTTTCTCAGCCACTCGGCTGGCACATCAGGGCCCTGGTTCGGTGTTTTGGAAAGCTGTTGTTTTCTAAGACAGCAGCGGATACGGTCGCTGCCGTGTTTCTCACTGCTGGTCGTCTACAAGGTTCATGCACGGTTCGGTCCTGGTTGGTGGGACGAGGTGCGACGTAGAAGGTCAAGAGGGTCTTCGGCCACTCTTGACGGGCGGCCGAACGTCGGCCACTAGTCGAGTGCACTAATAGTGCACTATGATGCACTCATGGATGAGAGTACAACGACCTTGGCGCTGGCCATCGGCGCCCGAGTTAGGCAGGAGAGGCAGGCTCGGGGCTGGACGCTTGATCAGCTAGCGGAGGCTGCAGGGGTAAGCCGCAGAATGGTCGTCAACGTGGAGCAGGGTGCCGCGAATCCCAGCGTAGGAACCCTGCTGAGGATCAGCGACGCTCTCGGCGTGGGGCTGCCGGCTCTGGTCGAGCCGCCTCGGCCGAAGCCGGTGAAGGTCACGCGCAGTGGTGAGGGTGCTGCGTTGTGGAGCGGTGAGTCCGGGGGCCGCGGCGTGTTGGTGGCCGGCACCGAGTCGCCGGACGTGGTAGAGCTGTGGGACTGGACGCTGGGTCCCGGTGACCGTCATGTGAGCGAGGCCCACACCTCAGGCACCAAGGAGCTCTTGCAGGTCCAGCAGGGCACGGTCACGGTGGAGGCCGCGGGCCAATCGGTCAGCCTCGATGCCGGCGATGCGGTGACGTTCCCCGGCGACGTGGCACACTCTTATGCCAATCCGGGCACGGAGCCGGCGAGGTTCTCCCTGGCCGTCTTCGAGCCGGGCGTCGGGACAGGACACCGGCCGGAGGCGTCCGATGCCTGAGTCGGACACGCTTCAGGAATTCCTCGACGGCGGCCAGGTTGACGCCGCTGTTTTCGCGCTGCGGCCCGACTACCGGGCCTTGCTGCTGGCCGTTGACGGACTCGTCCCGGGCCCGAGCGACCAGGCCAGTGAAGAGATGCTCCAGGCCGCGGAGACCTCAGCCCGCGAGCTGCTCAAAGGCCGGTCGGTCGAGCAGCTCCCGCACGTAGCAGCCTGGCGCGCGGCCTACCAAGGCTTCGGAGCCAAACCCAGCCGCACACGCAACAGCCTGGAGGCGCTCCTGCGCCGTGCGGGGTCCGGATTGCCCCGGGTGAACCGTCTCACCGACCTCTATAACGCGGTTTCGGTGCTCCACCAGATCCCCCTGGGCGGGGAGGACCTAAACCGCTACAGCGGTGCGCCCCGGCTGGTCCGCGCCACCGGAAAGGAACCCTTCGATACCGCCGCCGACGGCGCCGCGGTGGTCGAACACCCGGAACCCGGCGAGGTCGTGTGGTGCGACGATGCCGGGGTGACCTGCCGGCGCTGGAACTGGCGCCAGGCACGCCGTACCCAGCTCGGCGACGACACCACCGCCGCACTGTTCATCCTCGACGCGCTCGAACCCATGACCGATGAGGCGCTCCACACCGCAGCCGAGGACCTGGCCGCCAGGCTGACCCTGCTCGGTCCCGACGTCAGAACCGCCCGCCGCCTGATAGCCGCCGGCACGCCACCCAACGAAGGACACTGACATGCTCATCCACCGCCGGATACGCGCGATCGCTGACCGGCTGGCCCGAAGGGGCCAGCCGTGAGCCAGCGCGTCCCCAACAATGTTCCCGTGCCGCCGTGGGGACTGGCCGTTGCCGCCATGCTCCTCGTCCAGCTGAGCTCAGCCCTGTCAGTAAATCTCATTGCGGCGGTGGGACCGGCCGGAACCGCCTGGCTCAGACTCAGCGTGGGAGCACTCATCTTCCTCGCCATCGCCCGACCCCCGTTGCGCACACTGCGCCGCCCCGACATCCCCGTGCTCCTGGGGCTGGGCGTCGCCACCGGACTGATGACCATCGCCTTCCTCGCCTCCGTCGAACGCATCCCCCTCGGCACCGCCGTCGCGATCGAGTTCCTCGGTCCGCTGACTGTCGCCGCGGTCCGCGCCCACAGCGCACGGGCGCTTATCTGGCCAGCCCTGGCGCTAATCGGCGTCGTCCTGCTGACCGAACCCTGGGCCGGTGCCATCAACCTCGCCGGTATCGGGTTCGCTGGGCTCGCAGCCATCGGGTGGGCCGTCTACATCCTGCTCACCCAACGGATCGGCGACCGCTTCACGGGCATCGGTGCGCTCTCACTCACCGTTCCCGTCGCCGCTGCCACGGCAGCGGTCATCGGCATCCCGCAGTCCGCCGGACACCTTAACCTCGGGATCCTCGCAGCCGCCTTGGGACTGGCCCTTCTGATGCCGGTGCTGCCGATGGCGCTCGAGATGCTCGCCCTGCGCAGGATGACGCCCACCGCGTTCGGCACCCTGATGGCCCTCGAACCCGCCTTCGGCGTGCTCCTCGGGCTGCTTGTGCTGCACCAGCAGCCCTCGCTAGTCCAATTCGGTGGCATCACGCTCGTCGTCCTCGCCGGCGCGGCCGCGCAACGCGGCGGCCGAAGGCAACCGCGCTCCCGCGAACACGCCGGTACCCATATAGACCCCGCCCTCATCGATCCAGACCTCATCGACCAAGGGCCGAAGTAGTCGACAGTCGTCCAGCCAGGCGGGTCCGCCAGACTGTCGCTGCGAGAGAATTCCGAGGCTGAGGTGCCGCGCAGCCCAGGCCGCCCAGGCAGCGGCGGCGCCTCAGACTTCGCTTCCCTGTAATTCAAACAACGGAGTTATGACCATGTTCACCGGCTTGAGCGCCTTCCCCCTTACCCCGCCGGCAAATGATGCTGTCGACGAACATGCCTTCGTTCACCTGATCGAACGGCTCTCGGAGGCGAAGGTTGACTCCATTACCGCGCTCGGATCCACGGGTTCCTACGCGTACCTGGGCAGCGAGGAACGAAGCCGTGTCGCCCGCCTTGCCGTCGAGCACGCCGGCGAGACGCCCGTGTTCATTGGCGTCGGGGCCTTGCGAACCTCACACGTCCTCGCAAATGCAGAGAAGGCAGAACAGGCAGGGGCTTCCGGGCTCCTGCTGGCTCCTATGACCTACCAGCCCCTCACGGACGATGATGTCTTCGCACTGTTCAGAACCGTCACTGTGAACTCGTCGCTGCCCGTCATCGTCTACGACAACCCCAGCACCACCCACTTCACCTTCTCCAGCGAGCTCTACGGACGCATCGCTGAACTGCCCGGTATCTCTTCCATCAAAATCCCCGGCGTACCGAACGATCCGGAGCAGGCACAGGCGCGGGTCCAGGAAATCCGCGCGGCCGTCCCTGCGCACGTGACCATCGGAGTTTCCGGAGACGCCCATGTCGCCGCCGGCCTGGCTGCCGGCTGCGATGCCTGGTATTCGGTCATCGGCGGCACCTTGCCCGCCCTGGCGATGCGGATCACCCGGGCCGCTCTGGAAGGGCGGGTCTCCGAAGCGTCCGCCGAGTCCGAACGGCTTGCACCGCTGTGGCAGCTGTTTGCCGACTTTGGCGGGAGTATCCGGGTCGTTGCCGCAATAGCAGAACAGCTGGGGCTCGCTTCAAAGTCGTGTCTGCCGCTTCCCCTCCAAGGACTGACCGAGAAGCAGCGTGCCCAGGTGAGCAGGATTGTCGATGAGCTCGGGCTCAACCCATAGCGCTGAGCTCGGCGCTCCACGCAGGAAGGACCGTCGGGCCGGGCGGCTGGCACGCTACGTCTTCGCCGCGACACTGGTTCGCAGCGCAGACGGCGGCGCAGTGGTCGCCATCGTGCTGCTCGCGCACGCCTGCGGGATGCCGGGCTGGATGGCCGGACTCCTGGGAGCATCAATCACCGCACCCCATCTGCTCGGGCCCTTCACTGCACGACGCCTCGACACAGCCCGTGACGGGCGCAAAGTGTTCGCATCCTCAGCCGTCCTCCACGGAGTGCTGCTCGGTGCCGCTGCACTGCTCCTGCCCATAGCCTGGCCGATCTGGCCGGCCCTGCTGCTCTTTGCCTCCGGCATCTTCGGGCCGATGCTTACCGGCGGGGTCAGTAGCCGTCTGCCCTCCATCGCCGGCCCCGAGCTGGGTAGCCAACGCAGAGCACAAAGCTGGGACGTCGCAAGCTACGGGCTCAGCGGCACCCTCGGCCCCGCAGCAGTCGCTTGGATCGCGGCAGCATCTGACGCACTTACCGCGACACTGGTTCTGGCCGGAGCCGCCGTGGTTGGTGCGGGCGCCGTCCTCGCACTCCCCAGACAAGAACCGCCCGACCAGGCCGTTGACGTGCCATCGCCCGGCCGAACACTAAGCCTCATATGGAAACGTGGTCCGCTTCGCCGCACCCTCGGGCTCACCGTGACCGTCGCATTCTCCGTCGCCGCGTTGCCGATCTACGCCGTCGCAACAGCTCCCACATTCGGCGGTGCCTCAGCCGCCGGAACACTGGTCGCGGCCTACGGGATAGGGAACCTTCTCGGATCAGCAGCTCTTATGCTCCGGCCGCTTCGCCGCGACGCAGACCCTCTCGTGAGCTCCCTTGCTGCACTCGTCGCGGCAACGCTGATACTGGTGATGCTTACTCCGACACTCCCGACCTCCCTTATTGCCTTCTGCCTGGCAGGGATTGCCAACGCGCTTTTCTTCGCGGCAACACTCGCCGCGCGCAGTGAATACGCACCCATCGAGGCTCGCGGCCAAGTCTTCATCTGGGTAGGCGCACTCAAGATCGCTGCGGGATCGGCCGGAACAGCCGTCGCGGGCGCAACCATCACACAAACGGCCTGGGCACCCCTCCTTCTGGCCACAGCACTCACTACCGCTGCTGCGACCACGAGCGTCATCGAGCGATCCCGCCGAGGCTGGTCCAAGCGCTAGCCCGCCCGATTTCAACGACACCCTCACCCCGACATGCCCGCAGCCCGGCGGGGCGTGCACCCCATGCACGGGGGGCACCGCTGAAGGCTTACCTGGCACCTGCCTGCGGGAGTCCTGTACGCAGGTCAGTAGTTGAGAGACGCATTTCAACGGCACCCCGCACGGCGGCCGTGACGGACGCTCATGGGCGATCCCGTGGTTCATTTGGATTCGGCTCCCACAACGCCGCGCTGGTCATCACGCTGACTTAATCTGCACGTCAGATTGCCTGGCAGTCCAGGAAGTCCATATCGGTTGAGATACCAGAATCGGGAACAACCACCCCGGTCCCGCCACCTGAAGCCGGCCGCCGACGGGGCTCGCCGGAGAAGAATGCAATGCCGGGCCATGCTCCCGTGACATCTGAGTTGCCTAGTTCTTCCTGAGTTCGTTGAGGTGCTGTTGGAGACTACGCCGTAGGGCCGCCTCTTCACCGGCACCGGGCTGGGCCATAGCGGCCAGCAGTTTTTCCGCGGTGGCCAGGACTGTCCGGCCGTGCGGGGTGAGCCTGATGCTGGTGCTTCGGGCGTCGCTGCCGCGTTCTTTGCTCAGGAGGCCCAGGCTTTCGAGCCTGCGCAGAACCTTGCCGAGGCTTTGTTTGCTGACCGACATGAGGGCCGCCAGGTCGGAGATTTTAGCCGGTTCGAGGTCGGCGACGGATTCCAGCGCCTCGAGCGAGCCCTGGGTCAGGTGCAGGGGCGCCAGTGTCCGGTTGATCCTCAGTTCCTCAAGTCTGGCTGTGACGCCGAGGATCCGGTAGGTGGGCCACGGAAGCGGCTCCCCTCCGTCGTCGGCGGCCATAGCTGAGCTCCTTTGCGTCGTGTCACGGGCGCGCGCTGGATCGCCGCGCCGCATGTGCGCCGGAGCCGCCCCACGGATCAGTCCGAGGGGCGGCTCCGGATTACCACTGATTGCTCAGGCCTGTTGGATGTGGTCCTTGGCGTCCGCGGCGCTGTCTTTGACGTCGGAGACGGCGCCCTGGCCTTCCTCCTTGACGTTTTCGGCAGCGTCGGCCGCGGTGCTCTTGACGTTTTCCATCGCGTCCTGGGCAGGTTCCTGCAGGCCCTGGGCGACGTCCTTGGCTGCTTCGGCCAACTGGGTCGTGACCGGTTCGGCCGCGGTCTTGAGAGACTGTGCCGCTTCCCTTTCCTTGTCGCTGGCCGGTATGAGGGAGGAGACGAGCAGGCCAGCGCCGAAGGCAATCAGTCCCGCGGCAAGCGGGCTGCCCTGGGCTTTCACTGCGACCTTGTGGGGTGCATCGCCGATTGCGGAGCCGGCGACCCCAAGGGTGGATCCGACGGCGGAGCCGGCGTCACCGACCGCTGAGCCCACGCTGTCCACGGCGTCCTCTGCTGTTCCCATGATTTTGTCCTTCACGCCGAATACGGCGTCTTTGACCTTGTCGGTCTGGCGGTGGACGATGTTGGACGGGGTCACTTTGTCCGCGACCGCGTCCACGTTGGTGCCGAGGCGGGCGCGGGTTGCCTCGATGTCGGCGCGGATGGCGTCAGGGTTTTCACTCATCGGTGGTCCTCGTTCGGTTTCAGGGTGGGTGGGATTTCCTGGAGGGTTGCTGCGGTCTGAGGCATGCCCTTGATCGTTTTGAGTTCCTTGCGGCCCCTGGCAGCGAGGATGGCCGCAACGATGCCCCACAGGACGGCGACGATGACCGCGGACCAGCCGTAGCCGGTCCATTCCTCGCCGATGCCGTACCAAAGGGCGAGCGAGAGGAAGAGGAGCACGAAATGCCCGGCGACGCCGGCTCCGGCAAGCAGACCGCCGCCTTTACCGGCCCGCTTAGCCGACTGCTTCGCCTCGATCTTCGCAAGCTCCACTTCCTGATGCATCAGCGTGGTCAGGTCACGGGTGACATCTCCGAGCAAATCGCCCAAGGAAGTAGCGTCGGCCTTGGCGTGCGCGGGGGTGGGAGGCGGCTCCGGTATCTGGCTGCTCACAGCTGACGACCTTCGCCCTGGACAAAGGGATCGTTAGGATCACGCAGCGGAGCCCCAGCCTGACCGGGACCGTCAAACCCTGGCCGCGCGGGCTCGCCATACACGGTTTCACCGTAGACCGGAACGGCAGGGCTGGTCTCGCCGTACACAGGCGCGCCCGCCCCGTAGGCGATGCCGCTGTCCGTAGCCGGGAACTGGTCGGGCTGCGGGGGAAGGCCCGTGCCCGTTGTCGGAGCCGCCGTGGGGGCACCGGCCTGAAGGCTTCTGCCCAGACGTCCGGCCACCATCCCGGCCCCGGCCGCGAGGAGGAGAAAGGTCCCTGGCCGCTGCCGGGCGAACGACTTAACTTCCTCCAGCAGTGACCCCGGATCCCTGTTCTCCAACCATGACGCAACGGAAGCGGAGCGGTCCGCGGCCTGACGGACGATGTCCGCGGCGATACCCTGCTCGTCCGGTGCCCCGGCCATGGCGCGAAGCTCTTCAGAGACCCTACGGATCCCTTCGGCGGCCTTCTGCTGCTGCGTTTCGGCCTGGGTCGTGAGGTCGGACTTTGCCTGGTGCAAAAGATCCTTGGCGTTGGTCTTCGCTTCGGAGGCAACATTGGCGACCTCGGCCTTCGCCGTTTCCGCCACGCCCTGGACGGCGCCGGCTGTCTCGCCGGCGACGGTCGCTGCCTCGTCCTTCGCGGCCCTGGCCTTGGCTGAAGCGTCGCCTTCAGCCGCAGAAGGGGTAGTCGTTCCGGTCATGTCAAAGCCCTCCGCAGCGTACGGGTCAGATGTCTGCGGCCATGGGTTCTCGGTCATCATTGCTCTCTTCCTACAAGGGGGCGGCTGCTGTTGATGAACCAGCACACGCGGTAATAGTAAGCCGGATTACCGACAAATAGTAAGTACCCTTGCTAATTCTTTGTCCACTCCTCCAGGCGTAGATCGGGCCCAATTCAGAGCCCCGGGCCCAGCCCCCGGCCAACCGTCTCCCCGCAAGCGATTCTTCGAGATCTCGGGGCTGACGGGGCACTCACCGAACAACATCGGCTCCTGGAAGCGCAGCAGACCTGCCGCCGGCAGGCACCGGTGTCGGCGACACGCGCAGAGGCGAGGACGTCATCAAGGAAGAGGGCAAAGAACCGGGCCGGACGGACACGGGCACCGACGATTCCCCCGCCCGGCGTCCCACCGGAGAATCCACATCGCGCGACCAGTCCGGCCTGTAGCACGATCCGACGAGGGACGGGGCACGGTCCCCTGGGCGACGGGCGACGGGCGGCGGGCGGCAGGGATGCGGGCCATTGTCGGCGGACCAGAACGTTGTCTGGATCCTCTGCCAGCCGCCGGATCGGATAGTCATGGAGGGGCATTCGCCCTTTCTTACCGGCACCTCACCTGATCCTAGGCCTCGCAGGCACCCGCAGTGTGCGTCCCGTCAAGCCTTCCCGCTCCCCTGCGGTCCTCAAAAACGAAGGATTTCGAGGACGGTCACAATCGAGAACTCAACGCCCGCGCGCCCTGAGGGAAAGGCACCTCGATAACGGTTCTCGAGACCGTACTGGCGCTCAAGATCCGCGACTCGGGTTTTGAGAATCGAAGTGGATCCCCAGGCTCATGTCCTATGCGCTGTCCCCACCGCGACGCATTTGACTGTCTTCCGGCCACAAAGAATCCTGTGGGCTCTCGGAGTCCTCTGCACAGAATGTCCCAGGCCGCCTGCACAACTTGGGCGCAGCTGATCGATGTGTCGGCGTGGAAGGCGTTCTACGAGCAGGCTTAATGCTTCTGAAGCTTCCCCATCGTCTTGCGTTTTCCGCCTAAGCGCCCGATCCGGCGGCCTTCACACACGGCTCGGCGCGGCCACTGGACACTAGGTCAAAGTCGGGCCCAAAGCCCCTCGTGAACCGGGCTGAGTGGGCCTAGTTTTAGTAGTGTCCGGGCCCGGGCCACCGCGGGAGTGAGCCCCGGTAGATCCTTGAAAGGGAGGCTGCGTGATGGGCAGCGCAAATGGTCCTGATGATGCGCGACGACTCGACGCAGACTGGGCCGACACTCCGGAACCCCTGAACCAAACGGAAAACCGCGCTTCTCAGCACAGTGTTGACGACCGCTTGTACGAAGACACTGACGGTGTTCTCCCCTATGGCGAGAACGACGGGTACTTCGATGACACAGCCGCCTCTGTCGACGGTATTTTGCCAGGAGACCCGGCCGCGGCCGCTACCCGTGAAACCGTGGTCGCCCGGGAAGAGGAGCGCTTCGGCGGCATCAAGATCGGCGCGGGCTTCTTCGGCTGGCTGGTCTCGTCGGCAATGACTGTCTTGCTGGGTGCTCTGGTTGCGGCGGCCGGCAGCGCCGGCTTTTTGCCCGGCACGGACCCGCTCCCCCGAGCTGGCCAGGGATCATCCGGTGGCGTGACCGGCATGACCGGCATGATCGTGCTCCTGTCGCTCCAGCTCCTCGCCTATTTTTCGGGTGGCTACGTGGCAGGGCGGATGGCGCGTTTCAACGGCGTCGGCCAGGGACTCATGGTGTGGCTGTGGGGCGTCATCGGAGCCGCAGCGATGGCACTGCTGGCGATTACTGGGCAACACAATGCTCTTACCACGCTCAACAGTTTCCTTCGCCTTCCACTAGTCGAGGGGCAGCTGAGTCTAGGCGGCATCATTGCTGCCATCGCCGTGGCCGCCACAGCACTGATAGGCGCCGTGCTGGGCGGCCTCACCGGAGTTCACTACCACCGGAAAGTGGACCGTGTGGGCTTTACTCCGACGGAGGAGTACTACCAGCCCTAGAAGCACACCCGGGTTCTCATGAATGCTCATGGGGTCTCCGCACCAATGTCGGGCTTCATCGTGCAATCTAGTCTGTCAGTGCCGGCTTCCAGCTGTACTGTCCTTTTGAAGATGTCCCCATTGCAACAGAGTTGCACCGGGGCGACGACGGCACCGGACCAGTTCGCCACCGACAGTTCGGTCCCGGAGTGCCCTTCAGTACGAAGTGCAATTCGTAAGTGCCGGATTTGGCCGACATTCCGAAGCTGGTGGGGGGATTCGAAGCGGCGGAGCCGGCCAGCTCTCCTGGCACTGCGGGTTTCAGCTGCTTTGATGACCATTCGCCAATGGATCGTATTTGAGATGCCTCCCCGATCTGGCCCTGCTCGTCCGTTTTATAAAAGTGTTGTTTATCGCGTCAGCACGTGGCCCGCCAGCCGTACGGTTCCCATGATCCCGGGCTGTTGTAACGGGACCTGCTGGTTCTTGCAGGAGAGGCGGAGCATACTCGAGGGACAGCCGCACGTGCTGTTTCGTCGTCCTCCGGTGCCCCCGTCAAGGGTTGTTGTCAGGGCCCAATGAGGAATGAGGCCAGTCATGGCCCCCGAACCACGCCTGCTGTTCCCGGACCTCCTCGTCGACCACTTGCAGGATCTAGTCCTAAAAACCGAGGGCGTGAAGGAGCTGCTGGACGAACTCGCCGAGTTCTCCGCCGTCACCCTGGCCGACCCCGCCTTTGCCTTCTGCAGCATCACACTGATCCAGCGGAAGAAACCAGTGACCGTGGCATCCAGCGAAGAGCGCGCCCTCCGGCTCGATGAAACCCAATACAGGAGTGGCGATGGGCCCTGCCTGTCAGCGATCCGCCAGCAGGTCGTCGTGCATGTACCCAATCTGACAACCGAACACCGCTGGCCCGCCTACACCGCGGCCGCGCTTCAGGCAGGAGTAGGATCCAGCCTCTCCGTCCCGCTAGTTCTTGAGGGGGAGGCAGAAGCTGGCCTCAACCTGTACTCCACCCGGTCCCACGGCTTCAGCGGTGAAGACGTCAGCATGGTCGAAACGTATTCCTATCATGCGTCAAAAGCACTTCGCCTGGCCGTGCGGATCAGCCAGCTGGCCGAGGCGAAAGCCCACCTCACGGCTGCTATGGAATCCCGGACCACCATCGACCTGGCGACCGGCGCCATCATGGCGCAAAACCGGTGCAGTCAGCAGACGGCCATCAAGATCCTCACAATCGCTTCCAGCACCCGGAACGTCAAACTCCGGGACATCGCCGCCTCGGTGGTCGCGTCACTATCGCAGGACCCGAGAGTCCGGACGCACTTCGACGCTTAGGGACGGTTTCAAACCGCATGAAGAGACCGGTCCGTGGAGAGGGCAGGCCCGCGGGCCTACGGTGTGCAGTTGAGTGAGATGCCCAAGAGCAGTCCTCCTGATCCCGACGACGTCCCTCAAGGGAACGAAGTTCCCGCCGATGCCTTCTCCCCAGTTGTCGACCCGGACCTGGTGCCCGAATCCGCCACAGCGGAGGAGAACGGGGCAAGCACCGACCCTGAGGAATCAGGCGGCTAAGGCTCGCCCCGGACGGCCCCTCAACCCGGAGCGAGGAATCGGTGAGCGAAGCGGCCGATTGACCGGTTTTCGTGACCGGAACGCGCGGCTAAGGTTCGTTCGAGGTGATCCGTGTTTGGCTTGTAGATTCGCGAAATATCGGACGCCAAAGACCGCCGGCTGCCCAGCACTGACGACTGGGGACGAACAACCAGATACCGGCCCGGTGCTCGGGACCAGAGTCTTCGGCGGCCGGCCGCCGTCGTCCCGCCTGATCCGGGTCCCGTGGAAGGACGTCGCAGACGTCGGTATTGTCATCAGCCTCGGCGTACGGGGCGGCAGCCTGGATGCCGACTGGGTGGAACGCTGGGTCCGGGACAAGATCATCGCGCGCATACCCGGAGGCCGCCATGATCCTCGGTGACATCCTCGGGACCCCCGTGCACGACGGCGACGGCAACCGCCTGGGCAAGGTGGCCGACGCCCGGTTCGTCGTCGACGGCGCCCCGGGCCAGCTCATGGCCGCGGCCCGCCTCTTCGTGCTCGTGGTCAGCCCGCACAGCGCAGCGTCCTTCCTCGGCTACGAAAGAACCGGCCTGACCCAGCCCTGGCCCCTGGCCCTTCGCTGGCGCCACCGCGGATCCTTCCCCGTCCAGTGGGAAAACATCGCCAGGATCGGCCCGGACTCCGTGGCCCTGAGGCGAGACTTCACCCGCTACGACCCCGCACTCCCGAAGCGCGCGGACGGCGCCTAACCTGTGCATCATCCGGCCATGCCCACCGGATTAAGATTCGCTCCCGTTTTTTCCAAGGTCGCACAGGGACAATGATCGGGCCGGCGGCGGTCGCCCTCCAGGCTCGGCTGCATAGCCCAGTCCGCCGCCGGTCTCAGCACCCGCAACGGGGCGTCCCCTCAGTTGCCGGATGGGCCGCCCGGCTCCAATTTTCGTACTTCCGGACCACTCATCCGTCCGGGACCGCGCAATGTCCAGTTCGCGGACGAACAGCTCGCCCCCTCTGGCGAGTCGGCAACCTCCGCGCTTGAGTCCTGGGATTCCCGCGGAGGGCTTACTCATTTAGGCCTTTGGACGCGTCGGGCAGCCGCATCCATCCCTGTCCACTTCCCCGTTATCCAGATGTCGGCGGCCTTGTACCCTCGCCTGCCGGACAAGAGGAGGCCTTGGCTGGCCGGGACAGGTCTCATTGCCCTGGGAATAACGGACCCGATGCTCACGCTCATTCGGCCGGGACGGTGCCCCTGCCTTGGCGGATGCGCTTTACGACGGCTGTCGTGGACACATCAGCCACGTAGTCCAGAATTGCCACCGTCCCGCCGTACCGTTCCACGGCCCGGGCTTCCGTGAGCATTTCCGGAGTGTAGTCACCTCCCTTGGCGTAGATTTCGGGCCGGAGCTCCTCGATCAGCGGCGCCGGGGTGGGCGTGTCGAACACGGTGACATAGTCCACGCAGCTCAGCGACGCGACAACGGCGGCTCGGTCCGCGGCGGTGTTGATCGGCCGATCGGGCCCTTTGAGCGCGCGGACGGAGTCATCGCTGTTTAGGGCCACCACCAGGATGTCGCCCAGCTGCTTGGCTTGGTTGAGATACCGGGTGTGTCCTCGGTGCAGGACATCGAAACAGCCGTTGGTCAACACGATCCTCTGCCCGGCGGCCCGGTGGCGGCTAATCTGCCGCGCGAGCTCCCCGGCGTCGAGAGCGGTATCGGCGAAGCTGGCCAGGTGCTGGCAAAGGTCATCCGTGCTGCACACCGACGTTCCAGTCCGGCGGACCACAATGTCGGCTGCCGCCTGGGCGAGGTCCACGCTCGTCGCCAGCGGCAACGAGGCGGCCCGTGCCAGTGTCAGCGCAGCCACGAAGGTATCCCCGGCCCCGGAGGCCTGTTTCTCCGTGACGGGCTTGGCCCAAGTTCGGTGGACGTCGCCGGAAGTGGGCATCAGGATAGCCCCTTCACGGTCCAGCGTCACCACCACGGCAGCTGCCCCGGTTGCGCGCAGCAGCTCTTGGCGGTGCTCGACGACGACGGCGGGTCGTCTGGAGCTGGTCGACAACTTGAGACCGAGGACTTCGGCGGCCTCCTGTGCATTCGGCGTGGCCAGATCCGGCCTGAGAGCAGCCCAGGGCCGGGGGTCGTGGGCGTCAACGACCACCAGCACGGACTCGGGGCGCCCCGCGAGCGCTGCGAGGAGGGTACCTTTCACCGGCCCGCTAAGGAATCCGGCACCATAGTCGCAGACGACGACGGCGTCCTGGTTCTGGAGTACTTCCGGCAGGCACATGGCCGAGGCGGCGAGGGCTGCCGCCGGAACTTTGGCGGCGGACTCATCGAAGCGCAGCAGCAGCTGGCCACCGCTGCTGATCCGCGTCTTCGTCGTGGTGGTCAGGCCCGGGACCCGGCAGATATTCGCGGTGTCCACTCCGGCTTCCTCCAGCTGTCGCAACAATTCCGCACCTGCCCCGTCGCAGCCCACGACCCCGACGAGTCGCACCTTGGCGCCGAGCGCAGCCAGGTTCACGGCGGTGTTCGCGGCGCCGCCGGGGGCGAAACTGCGTTTGCCGACGTCGACTACCGGGGCCGGCGCTTCCCGGCAGAGTCTTTCGATGGTGCCGCTCCACCAGCCGTCCAGCATTGCGTCGCCGACGACCGTTACCGCTGGACCAATCGCGGCCAACCGTCGGGGAAGCCACTCTTCCAGACCACGCTGCCCCGCCAGATCTCCGCCGTCGGGAGTGTTCTTCCCGGCCGACAGCGTTGTCACGGTTGCCGTCTTCCGCCGGGTGCGGTGCGTCCCATGATTTCAGGGGTCTTCGGCGGAGCTTCCGGGAGACTGCCAGCGGGTTTCGCCGTTTGCGGATCGCGGATGGAGATCCGCTCCCTGGATCTGTTGCGTGCGCAGTTGACGGTCACAAACACGGGAATCCTTCCCTAGCTCCTGGGGAGGTCCTGAGCAGCTGCCGGTATGCTCATGGGCTTTTCGCGGGACCTCCTATGACCAGTCGCTTACCCCGTTAGGGGCAGGTTTACACCCTTGGCCGGGGGCCGAAGTGTTCCCGATGCTCCGGGATGATCAACGGCGGGCGGTGTAGCCAGCGGCCCCCGAGGGGAACTATGGTTGCGGCACGGTCGGCCGAGGGCCGCTACACCGACGGCCCTCCATACGGACGCCGGGCCAGGTACAGACGGGGAGGACTCGATGAAGGGGTTCGGACCGGAAGTTTCCGGCGACGCCGACGTTGTCGGCTGGGGCGTCGGACCGATCTTCGAGAAGTTCGAACGCGTCAGGCGAATAGCAGTGCTGCGCGGGGGCGGGCTGGGCGATCTCCTGTTTGCGCTGCCTGCCGTCGCTGCCCTCCGGGCGGCCTACCCTGACGCCTCGGTCACTGTCCTGGGAACCCCCGTCCACCAGGAACTGGCGGCCAGCACCGCGGGGCCAGCCTACGACGTCCGGGTCCTACCCTTCGCGGAAGGCATCCGGCCCGGCCCCGAGGGCCGCACGGATGTGGAGGCCTTTTTCGCCCAGATGAACGGGGAACCGCTCGACCTCGCCGTACAGCTGCATGGCGGAGGGCGCTTCTCTAATCCGTTTCTGCTGCGCCTGGGCGCTAGGCATACGGTAGGCGCCCGGACCCCTGATGCCGCCCGGCTGGAGCGCAACCTTCCCTATGCCTACTATCAGCACGAACCGCTCCGAGCCCTGGAAGTTGCCGGACTTGCCGGCGCTCCCCCGGCCGGCTTGGAGGCTCGGCTACGGCCCTTGGACCGCTACGCGGCAGGGCTGCAACCTTTCCTGGGAGGCGAGTCCGCCGTCGTGGTTATCCACCCGGGCGCGACGGACCCGCGTCGACGCTGGCCGGCGCGAAGCTTCGGCGAGGTAGCGGCGGCCTGCGCGGCGGACGGTGCCCGGGTGCTCGTAGTGGGCACCCGGGACGAGGAAGACCTGGCCGCAGCGGTAGTGGCGGCGTCCGCCTCGGCGCAGGTCACTTCGCTGGCCGGTGAACTCGCACTAGGGGCTCTGGCGTCGCTACTGGCCGCGGCAACGGTCCTGGTGGGCAACGACAGCGGTCCGCGACACCTGGCACAGGCGCTGGGTACCCCGACAGTAGGCTTGTACTGGGCCGGGAACGTCATCAACGCGGGCCCGCTGGGCCGCAGTCAGCACCGGGTACACGTGTCATGGCTGACTCACTGCCCCGAGTGCGGCGCCGACGTCACCCAGGTTGGCTGGACGGCTCCGCGTTGCCCACATGAGAGCCCGCTCGTGGCCGGCATCAGTGCTGCCGCCGTCTATCAGGACGTGCGGATGTTCACGGCCACGACCCCTCTTCCGCGGGGCAGATAAGCAACTCGCGGACCACGCATCCCGGAGGCTGGGAGAGCACAAACAGGACAGCCTGGGCCACATTGGCGGGATCATTGAGTTTGGAATCATCCTCCGGCCTGTACTTCTCGGGCCGGTCGTCGAAGAACCTGGTCTTCATCCCGCCTGGAATCAGCGTGGTCACCCCGATTTCTCCGCTGGTTTCCGCCGCTAGGGCGTGGCTGAAGCCCACCACGCCGAACTTTGAGGCGCAGTACGCGGAGGCCTCCGGCAGCGCCCTCTTCCCCAGGGTCGACGCAACCGTGACCAACCGCCCCCGTGATGCCTTCAAGTAGGGCAGCGCGGCACGGACCACGGACACTGTGCCCAGGAGATTGACGAAGATGACCTGCTCCCAGTCTTCGGCCGGAACGTTCTCCAGTTTTCCGCAACGATCAATGCCTGCGGCGGTGACCACAGCGTCCAGGCCCCCCAGAGTGTTGGCGGCCTGGTTGACCGCCTCACCGACGGCGGTCCGGTCCGCGACGTCCACCTCGATAGCCTTCGCCGCGGACACTGTGCGGATGTCGCGGTCCAACACTATGGGCGTTCCGCCTGCCTGCAGCACGGCGTCGACGACGGCGGCACCGAGTCCGGAGGCTCCTCCGGTGACCAGCACCCTGCCTTGTTGCATCTCGTAGGTCATGATTTTCCTTTCGCTGTGCGGCCGGTCGAGGGGCGCCGGCCCGGGACGGGAGGTTAGTCAGCCGACGCGGGCCAAGGCATCGGCGAGGTGAGTCGTGGAGCGCGCCGGATGGTAGGGAACGGTGAGGCAGCGGCCGCCCCAGCTCTCCACCAGTGGGGTTTCGGGCAATTGCCGGACGTCGTAGTCTCCTCCCTTCACCCAGATGTCCGGTCGCAGCATGGTCAGGCATTTTTCCGGGGTGTCTTCGTCGAAGACGAGCACGGCGTCGACGCACCCAAGGGCCAGCAACAGTTCTACCCTGTCCAGCTGATTGATGATGGGACGGGATGCCCCCTTGATCCGCCGGATGGACGAGTCCGAGTTCAGGCACACGATCAGGCAATCGCCGAGGGCCCTGGCAGCTGCGAGCGACCGCGTGTGACCGGCATGGAGCAGATCGAAGCAACCTCCGGTCGCCACCACGGTTCCGCCGGCGCGTCGCACCCGTCGGGCCAGCGCCACCGCGTCATTGCCCCTCCGGCTGGTGTTGTTCAACGAAACCGGCCGGGGTGCGTCATTCCGCGCCCCCACGCCGCCGCCGGCCAGGAACAATGCCGCTTCACGGACTGCCACGCGTGCCGATTCCGTGAGGTCATTGCCAGCCGCGAGCTGGGCAGCGAGGCTGGCTGCCAGCCTGTCGCCCGCGCCGCAGGGATCGACGACTCGGGTTTCCGGCGGCGCAATGTGCAGTGGGGTCGGGCCTGTGGAACGCGCCAGGGTTGCCCCGTACTCGCCCTGGGTCACTAGCACGGCGTTGCTGCGCCAGAGACTCATCAGTGTCCGGGCCAGCTCTCCCGGGCCGTCTGCGCATGGTGCAGGGGACAGGAGTGCCGCAGCTGCACGGGCCTCGGCCCAATTGGGCGTCACAACGGCGACGCTTTCGACTGGCGCGGCCCCGGCGGGATGCGGATCCCAGATGATGGGAATGCGACCTGCTAGTCGGGCCAGCACCGCCCGAAGGGACAGGTTGCTCGTCAAGCCTCTGCCGTAATCGGCCACCACAATGGCGGCCGCGCCGTCCATTGCCCGCAGCATTGCCGGCGTCACGGCGGGGACAGGTGCGCGTTGACAGCCTTCATCGAACCGCACAATCGGGTGGCCGTCGGCGCGAACCCTGGTTTTGACCGGGGTGGGGACGCCTGATGGACCAGCGACAACGGTGACGCGGGCCAGTTGCCCGCCGAGCCGCGTAGCCGCCTCGTCCGATCCGAGGACGGTCACCAGAACCACGTGGTGCCCGTCCTCAACCAGCATTGTGGCGACGAGGCCGGCCCCGCCGGCACGGTAACGGGCGCCGGATACGTCAACAACCGGCACGGGTGCATCCGGGCACAGCCGCGTGGCCACCCCGTCAACGTCAACGTCAAGCAGGACATCGCCCACCACAACGATGTTCATGACCCGGCCCCGGGCGAGGATTCCAAGGGGCCTTGCCGCAGGATCTCGGCGTCGAAGGCGCGGCAGATGGCATGCAGGGCAATTAAATGACACTCTTGGGCACTGGCCGCGGGACTGTCGATCGTGACAGCTTCATCGCAGTTCAGTGCCAGCGGGTTCGGGCCGGTTCCGGTCAGCGCCCAGGTCGTGACGCCCAGTCCTTTTGCGGTTTCCACCGCCCGGAGCAGGTTCACGCTCCTCCCGCTGGTGGAGAGCAACAGCAGGACGTCACCGGTGCGCGCGTGCGCCCGCACCTGGCGGGCGAACAGCTCCTCGAACCCGTAGTCATTGGCGATGGCGGTCACGGCTGAGGTCTCGGCGTGCAGCGAGATTGCCGAGAACGGCACCCTTTCGCCGTCGAACCGTCCCACCAACTCCGCCGTCAGATGCTGGGCCTCCGCGGCAGACCCCCCGTTGCCGGCCGCGAGCAGCCTCGCTCCGCACGCCAACCGGCGCGCCAGTTCCTCCCCCCACACCGCCAACCGGAACGACTGGCTCCGCAGTGACTCGAGGGCCGGGAGGACGTTGTCCAGGTGCGATCGGACGGCTGCCACCGACCCGGGCCGGGCGAACGGAGAGCCGGGGCGGCTCGTGCGGTCGCCATCTTCGGGCACCAGCAGAAGGGGACGATTCGGCCGGCTCAGAGACCACTCCGCGCTCACAGCGCCGCTCCTTCCACGGGATCCAGCCGCAGTGAGTCAGCACAGGCGGCCAGCGTATGCAGATATGCACTTTCAGTTTCGGCGGCTACGCGGTCCCACGAATAGCGGACCCGCACACGCTCCTGCCCGGCGCGCCCCAGTTCTCGGCGCAGCCTGGCGTCACCCAGCAATCTGGCGAGGGCCGCGGCTAGGGCGGCCGGGTCCTTCGGAGGCACGTGCAGTCCCGTGCCGTGATCCACCACGGTGTCCCGCAGACCGCCGACGGCTGCGGCCACTACCGGGATTCCGCACCCCATTGCCTCCAGCGGCACGATCCCAAAGGGTTCGTACCAGGGTGTGCACACCACCGCGTCGGCGCTGCGGAAGATGCCGGGCATGGCACCGCGGGGCACCTGCCCGCGGAACGTGACCTGGTCCCTGACCCCGAGTTCCGTAGCGACGGCGGAGAGCCTGCGTGCTTCGGCGTCGTCCCCACGTGCGGCAGCGTCACCGCCGCCGACTATGAGGAGTTCCACGTCGGCGAAGCCTGCATTCCGAAGCAGGGGCAAGGCCCTGATGGCTAAATCGACACCTTTGCGGGGAACCAGCCGCCCGACGGAGAGGATACGGTGGGCGCTGTTGCGGGGCTCGACGGCCCCGTCGCCTGCGAACAGGTCAACATCCACGCCGCACGGCGCGATGGAGATTCTGGCAGTGTCGATTCCCATGGCCTTGAGTTCGAAGACCTCATCGGAGCAAGTGGCAATAATGCGGTCCACGGACCGTGCCACAGATGGCTCAAGCCATTGCCTTTCGAGCGGACTGGTGTCCTGGGCACCCTGATGCCGGCGTTTGACGGGTCCCAGCGCGTGGAAGGTCTGCACTACCGGGACGTGTACGCGGATGGATCCGCGCCGCGCCGCGTCGAGCGCGGCCAGGCCGGACATCCAGAAATGTCCGTGGACCACGTCCGGGGGGTGCCTGCCCCAGTCGCTGGAAATACCGTCGGCGAGCTTGCCCATGAATGGCAGGAGATCGTCTTTGGGCAGGCGGCGAGCGGGCCCGGCGTCGACGTGGACGACCTCCAGATCGGGCAGGATCCGGACCCGCTCGGGCAGTTCGGCCGAGTCCCGCCGGGTATACACCGTGACGTGGTGCCCGCGGCGGCCCAGGGCCTCCGACAGCGCGGCCACATGCACATTTTGGCCGCCGGCATCCACCCCGCCCAGTGCTGCCAGCGGACTGGCATGTTCCGAAACCATGGAGATTTTCACTGGCCCTTCCCTTCGTGCGTTGGAATCAGAATCCGCCCCCGCCGGAAGCGCGGCGAGGTCAGGTCGACGAGCAGCTCATTCCAGGCGCGGAGGAAGGCCTCGAGGCCGTAGCGGTCCAGCGCCGCTTCCCGGGCGATGTTTCCCCGTTGCCGGGCTTCCGCGGGGTCCCGGACCAGCTGGGCGGCCACGCGCACGAGTTCATCGACGTTGGTGGAGATTGCTCCCGCCCCGGCTGGAACAGCGCGTGCCGCTTCAGTGGTTCCCAGCACCACAACCGGCATCCCAAGGTGCATCGCCTCCAGCAGTGCCAGGCCAAGGGACGTCCACCGAACCGGGTGTAGATAGACCCTGCAGCGTGCAAGTTCGCGGTGCAGGCGTGCGGTCTGCAGGTCTCCGCAGACCGTCAACTTCCCCGCCGGCAGCCCGGTAGCCTCCGGCAGTCCTGCCCCGCCCATACCGAAGACCCGCAGCGGCGCCGCAGCGGCGAACCGGGCCAGCAAGTCGGTGCCAGTGACCCGGCCCCGCCGAACGGGCTCATTGACCACGGCGCCGAGCTCAGGGACTTCACCGCTGTAGAGATGCCCCGGATCGGGGATACCGTGCTCGATGACGACCGTCGGGGCGGAGCCGTTGTCCCAGATCAGCTGGTTGAAGTAGGTGACGTGCACCAGCGGGATGAGGTGTTGGTCTGCGAACGGATGCACCGAGTGGGGAACATCGCCCTTAGGGGTGTTGTGCTCCAGGAACACCGCGGGCAGGTCCTTACCGGGGATCCGGCCCAACACACGTTCGACTTCTGCTAGCTCCTGCGCCCGTTGCAGGATAACGGCGTCCACGCGGCCCGGATCGAGGGCATCGAGGGCAACCTCCCGGACGGATGCGGGCCAATCCCGGCCTCCACGGCCCAGCCCCCACGCCCCGCGCTCCGGAAGCACCGGCAGCAGATACTCATGAGGCCCGCGCACGAACGCATCCGTCCAGCCCCCATGCACATGCCAGAGAAGGATCCTCATGTGTGCCGCACCCTCCGCGAAGCCAATGACGACACTCCCCCGAGTAGCCGTTCCACGGCTTCCAGGAGCTGCTCAGGTCCAACGGAGGCCAGACAAGGATGGCCCGGGACCGGGCACACGGTGGCGCGGCTTGACTTGCACGGCGCGTCCTGGTCGCCCAGGATCTCCAGCGGCACGCCGTAGGGGGCCCAGCGGATGGCAGGAACTACCGGAGAGAACAGACACGCTACCGGAGTGCCGAGCGCCGCCGCCAGATGTGCCGGGCCCGTGTTGCCCGTGACCAGCACGCCGGCATGGGCAACGACACCAGCCAGGGTCTTCAGATCGGTCCGCCCGCCCAAATCCAGGGCGGAAGGTCCCGCGACCGTGGCCGTGAGCTTCGTTTCGGCAGGGCCACCGGTCACCACAACCCGGTACCCCGCGCCCTCAAGTAGTTCCACCGCCGCCGCATGATGCAGCGCGGGCCACGCCCGGGCGGGCGCGGAGGCCCCGGGATGGACCACGATGTAGGGTTCGTCCCCCACCAGGTCCCGAACGTCCGGATACCCTTCAACGCGGAGTCTGCCGTCGTCCCCGGCAGGTAGGGTGAAGCCGGCCGCCCGTGCGATCCCGAGGGCTCGTTCGGATTCCGGCTGGTCTTCAGGAAAGTCCTCGCCAGGCCGCAGGCGGACGTCCAGGAGGCTGCCCGCATAGTCTGTGGACGCGCCGGCAATACGGCCGACGCCGGCCAGCCGCAGCAGTAAAGCGAGGGGCAGCGGTGACTGGTGGAACGACGTCAGGATGACCGCTTCCGTGATCCGCGAATCGGAGACGAACGCCTTTAGCGCATCCATCTGACCCATTTCCACCCGCGGGGCCGGGTTCGCGATCCAGGGACAACTCCAGCTATAGGCTTCGGAGACCCCCGGGAGGAGTGACGCGGCCGGCTCACCCTGGGGCCCGCACAGCACGACGACGTCATTGGGATCGCCGCCGTCAGACCGGCTCCCATGGGCAACAGCCCGGATGGCCGGACCCGCCAGCAGAACGTCACCGACGCTGTCCAGCCGGGCCACCAGGACCCGTGTCATGGCTCCGTCCTCCCGGCTGCTGCCTTCAAAAGCAGATCCACAGCAGCTCCCAGGTCCGCCGCCACTTCAAGGGCCGCTTTCACTTCTGCCGCCCGGGTCACCGGGGTGGGTACCAGAATGCCCCTGGCGCCCGAGACTCGCGCCGCTTCCATGTCACTTCCGATGTCGCCGATGAGTGCGGTCTCCGACGGAGCAACCCCCAGAGTGGTGCAGGCTTTCAGGACCATGCCCGGCGCAGGTTTCCGGCACGGGCATCGGTCCGCGGGAGCGTGCGGGCAGATGCTCCAGAGGTCGAGGGGGCCCAACAGCTGATCGATCCGGGCGTTGACGGCGCCCACCTCAGCAGCTGTGAGGATCCCCCGGCCTATCCCCGACTGGTTGCTGAGCACCCCTATCAGGATTCCGCGGCTGCGCAGCCGCTGCAGCGACTCACGTGCGTGGGGCATCGGCAGGACCCGTGAGGGATCCGCGTTGTACGGGACGTCATGAATCAGGGTTCCGTCCCGGTCAAAGAAGACGGCCCGCAGCGGCGCTGTGCCAGAAGTTCCCATACCCACCCTGTTCCCCGTTCGGACCCGGGCTAAACGCCCGCCCCCTTCCCGGACCGGCCCTGCCCGGGGCTACACTCCTCGAAAAGGAGATCAATCGATGGTCGGAAACCAAGGCACGGCGCCGTCGTTGTCCGGGCGCGACGGCAGGCCGTTGCTGCTGGTGTTGCGTGCGCTCCAGCTCGGCGATCTGCTCGTCGCTGTGCCCGCGTTGCACGCGTTGCGGCGAAGCTATCCGGATCATCACCTTCTGTACGCGGGCCCGGCCTGGCTGCGGGATGCCGTTGCACTCGTGGGCGGGTACGGCCTCCTGCCGGCCGCAGGCCTGTCAGAACCGCTGGCAGTGGAACCAGACAGTGTGGATGTTGCGGTCAACCTGCACGGCCGCGGTCCGGAGAGTCAGTTGCTGATTGAGGCAGTCGGCGCCCGGCAGGTGATCTCACATGCCTCGGAGCATCGGGACGGTCCGGATTGGGTCGAGGACATTCACGAGCGTCGGCGCTGGACACGCCTGCTCCAATGGCACGGAATCGCCGCCGATCCCGACGATGTCCAGCTGTTGCCACCCCCCGTCCGCACACAGTGGCCGGACGCCACCGTCGTCCATGTGGGCGCAGCCTTTGCCAGCAGGCACTGGCCAGAGACCCGGTTCGCGGAGGTGGCAGACCGCCTGGCCCGATCCGGGCACCGTGTCGTCGTGACCGGCAGCGGCGCTGAACGGGCACGCTCCCTGGCCGTGGCCGCACAGGCGGGCCTGCCCGAGGAATCTGTTCTAGCCGGCAGGCTCTCCCTGAGCGCCTTAATTACCCTCGTGGCGGGCGCCCGACTGGTGGTCTCGGCCGATACCGGGGCGGCGCACCTGGCCACGGCCTACGGACGCCCTTCCGTGGTGCTCTTCGGACCGGCCCGACCCGAGCACTGGGACCCTCCACCGGGGCAGCACATAGTGTTGACCAAGGCGGAATTGCGCCGCGGCGACACGTTTGCCGGGGACCCGGATCCAGCCCTGCTAGGTGTCCAGGCTCAAGAGGTTTTGGACGCCGTCCGGGTTCTGGGATTGCTCTGAGAGTCGGCTTCGGCGAGCAGTTGCTGCAGTCGCACCAGCACCTTGGACAGCCGTCGTGAAACCTGCATTTGCGAGACGCCGAACCGCCTTCCGAGTTCGGTTTGGCTTTCTTCACAAAAGTAGCGGCGGTACAGCAGTTCGCGTTCCTGCCCGGACAACTCGCCGATGGCCTGGTTAAGGCACAGGAGTTCCTCCAGTCGTTCCAGCGGCAGCTCCCGCGAGGCGAGTGCGTCCGCCCTGCGCGGACTGCCATCGTGATCGTCAGCGACGTCGAGTGAATCCGGACGCATGCTCGACACCGCCGCCAACGCCTCGCGAACGGCTGAGACAGGGACCCCTAGTTGCTGAGCCAGTTGAGCGGGACTTGGCCGATGCCCTAGGGCCTGGGTCAGCTCCGGTTCGGACCGCAGAATTTCCGTTCGCAGGTCCTGAATCCTCCGCGGCGGTCTGACCACCCAGCAACGGTCGCGCAGATAGCGTTTAAGCTCTCCCGTCACCGTAGGGGCAGCGTAGGCAGCGAAGCTTTCTCCCTTGGCCGCGTCAAAACGCCGCGCGGCTTTGACCAGTCCCAGATACGCCACCTGGTTCAGATCCTCCTGTTCCCGACCACGCCCTGTGAAGCGAAAGGCCAAGGCTTCCGCCAGTTCCAGATGGTCAAGGATCAGCCGGGCCTCAAAGGCCTCCCGGATCTGACCCGTTGAAGCCCGCCTCGTCGCGGGCGTCTGTCCGGACTCGGCCGGGACAGACGACGTCCATGATGGCGGGCGCTGGGGTTCTGCCATAGTCCTTCATTCCTCTGAACCAGAGTCGTTCAAAGCCTGCGGCAAGACTTTGCAGTAGAAAACCATAAGCCTGCTTATTAAACAATGGCCGCCCCGTTTCGGGCCGGGCCCTCCGGGCCCGAACGGGGCAATTGAGTATGAATCGCCGGGCCGGCCTCTGCTGGATTCTCTTAGGATCACGCCGGCGGGGTCGCGTCGGCGCCGAAGAACCACGCTCTGCCCGCCGGAAGCGGTGTCTCCGAGCCCGCCGGGGCCGCGGAGCCACTGCTCTCTGGCCGGGACGCGCCGAAGAAGTTATAGTAAGCATGCTGATGATTGATTGAGCTCTCGTCGGCTTCCCCTAGTCCCGTCAAAGGAGACACCGTGAGCACCAAGGTTGAAAAGCGAGTTCTGGTCAACGTTCCCGTAAGTGTGGCCTACAACCAATGGACCCAGTTCGAAGAATTTCCGCACTTTATGGGCGGGGTGAAGAGCGTCAAACAGCTCAGTGACGACCAGCTCGAGTGGGTTGCGGAAATCGGCGGGGTGCGCAGGCAGTGGCAGGCCAGAATCCTCGAGCAGGTACCCGACCGAAAAGTCGCATGGGCCGCCACAGAGGGCGCAACGAACGCAGGCTCCGTGACGTTCGAAGACCTCGGCGGCGGGCAGACATCGGTACAGCTGTCCTTGGAATATGAGCCCGAAGGGATCGTGGAAAAGGTCGGCGACAAGCTGAACATAGTAGAGAGGCAAGCCGAGAGTGACCTCAACCGGTTCAAAGCCTTCATTGAAGACGAGGGCTACGCGACCGGCGCCTGGCGAGGATCCGTCAGCGAGGGCGCCTCCGGAGGCACGCCCGGCATTGATGAGGCCGCGGGGTCGCGGGGGGACAGTGGCAAAGCCGGGGTCTCGGGCACGGTCATTGCCGGAGTTGGGCTCGCCGCCGCTGCCGCGGCGGGCGTCGCTGCAGCGGCAGGCAACAAGGCCACCGGCCCAGACGCGCCGGCTCAGGCCACGCCATACCCAGAGGTTGAAGCAGTTCCGCCCACCGGCACCGCGGGCAGCGTGTTTCCCGGTGAGGAGTTGCCCCGGGACGCGACTCGTGCCGGGGACGGAGCTGCTGGCCGGCCCGAAGCGAAGCCTTTCGACCAGACCAATGGCCTCATCGACACCGAGGGTGATTCGGATGGGACAGCCGTGGGCGACTCCTCCAGCGCGGCCGACCGGGCGGCGGGTACGGAACGCGGGCCAGGCCCTGTCCCGCCCACCGGAGGAAGCCTGGGACAGCACTGACCGCGGACCCAGCAGGATGGGTTCCCGGGCCGTCCTGCTGCCGACGCCGGTCGCGCTGCTTCATCAGGTGGCCCTTGAGGACCTAGGCCAGAGCACCGTCACCGTACGCCGGCGTCGTGTCGTTCTCAAAAACGAAGGATTTCCAGGACACGTCGAATCGGGCACCGGCAGGGCCGCCGTTCGCGAGAATCCTCCTGTCTGCACGCATGAACTACGGAGGATCTTTCCGGGCTGCCCGGGTTCGATGAACAGTTTTTGGGTGTCGGGGTTGGCATTCCGTACCTGGCCGGCGTCGAGTCGGTCCTGCTCCCCGACACCCAATTTTCCGTTCCCATGCGGCTGGACAAGCGCCTTGCGGCCCTCACCGCGCTCGGAATGGACGGCACCACGTTGATCGATCCCCTTCCGCGCACTGGCCCCTGAGGGGGTTCGCGCGTATTCTGAACACACGTTTCGTGCGCGAAGGCTGGACAGAAAATGGCGCCGAAGAACCGAAAAAGGTTCCATCTGGCCGCGGCCCTCTGGAGGGTCCTCGGATTCTTGACTGTGAGCGCGCTCTGCGGCCTATTGGTCGCCAGCCTGGTGGTACCGGGTGTCGCTGCTGCCGGTATTGCGGTCAGGACTTCGATCACCTTCTTCAATGGCCTCCCGTCTGAGCTGGTGGTTGTCCCGCCCTCGCAGTCAACCAAAGTGCTGAGCGCGGATGGGAAAACGATCGCCGCCTTCTTCGCGGAGAACCGTGTGAAGGTCGGGTTGGACCGGATGTCCCCGTACATCAAGGACGCCATCGTCGCGATCGAGGACAGCCGCTTCTACGAGCACGCCGGCATCGACCCGCAGGGGATCCTCCGGGCGCTGACCTCCAACGTGGCCAGCGGCGGCCGGCAGGGCGCCTCCACACTGACCCAGCAGTATGTGACCAACGTGGTCAATGAAACCCTGATGTCGGAGGGCAGGGGCGACCAGGTCGTCCTCAGCGGGCAGAAGAGTATCGGCGACAAGGTGCGCGAGATGAAGCTCGCCCTCGAACTGGAGAAGAACTACACCAAGGACCAGATCCTTGAGGGCTATCTCAACATCGTGTTCTTTAACCGGGACGCCTACGGCATCGAAGCCGCGGCACGGCATTTCTTCAGCACCACGGCCAAGGACCTCACCCTGCCTCAGGCCGCACTACTTGCGGGGCTGGTCAACAGCCCCACCTTCTATGATCCGTCCGTCCATCCGGACAACTCCGTCAAGCGGCGCAACCAGGTCCTGGAGGCGATGCTCAAGCAGGGCAAAATCACTCAGTCTGACCATGACGCTGCGGCAGCCAGCAGCGTCGGGCTGAAGATCGCTCCCGCGAAGCAGGGCTGCGCCGCAGCGGAAATGGCGCCGTACTTCTGTGACTACGTTTCCCACCTCATCCTCAACAACCCTGCCTACGGCGTGGATGTTGCCGAGCGTGAGAGGAAACTGTACCGCGGCGGCCTGACCATCACCACGACCCTGGACAGCAGGCTGCAGGGTCCCGCGCAGGCCCAGGTGGACGCCACAGCCGGGCCTAATCCGGACAAGTGGGGTGCCGCGCTCGTTTCCATCCAACCCGGCACGGGCAAAATCCTGGCAATGGCGCAAAATACCGTATTTCTTCCCAAAGCCGGGAAATTCGATACCCAGCTGAACTTCAACGTCGACTCCAAGGACGCGAACGGCAACGACCTCAACGGCGCCGGCGGCTTCCAGCCCGGGTCCACCATGAAACCGTTCACCTTCGCCGAATGGCTCAACGAGGGCAAATCCCTCGTCGCCGAGGTGGATGCGTCCCGGCGGACCTATCCGCTGGACTTCCCCTGGAAGTCCAGCTGCGGCAAGGTCCTCGGCGCCTACAATACGGCGCAGAAAGCCCTCGGCGCCGCGGATGACCTGCAGAACAACGATGAAGGCTACTACCGCAAGATGCCCGTCAACTACGGCCTCTACAACTCCATCAACACAGCGACCTTCGCCGAGGCCGCCCAGCTGGATTTCTGCGGCATCCAAAAGATGGTGGACGCCGTGGGGCTCCACAGCGGCGTGGACAACGCCCAGATGAACATGCACCAGCTCGGCAACCTGCTAGGTGCCATCGGCGTGGCCCCGCTCCATCTGGCCAATGCCTTTGCCACCTTCGCCAACGACGGCAAATACTGCACACCCATTGCGATCACGGCAGTAACCGACGCAGCGGGACAGAAGCTGTCGGCCGAGAAGAGCAACTGCCGCGACGCCGTCAAACCCGAGGTTGCCAGGGGCGTGAACCTTGTCCTCCAGGACGTGCTGAAGAAGGGCTCCGGCGTCTACATCGCCCCCAAGGTCCAGGACAAGGTCCCGGTGGCAGCAAAGACCGGCACGTCGAACACCAACGGCGCCACCTGGGTCGCCGGCTATACCTCCGGCCTCGCCACGGCTTCCTTCTTCGGCGACACTCTGGAAGGCCAGAAGCGGCCCGGCCGGAACATCACCGTCAACGGCAAGTTCTACAAGGCCATTGACGGGTACATGCTCGCCGGCCCGCAATGGGCCAACTACATGGTTCAGGTCGCCGGACTCTACCCGGCCGCGGCCTTCCCTGCGCCGCCCAAGTCCATGACCAACCCGCCGCCGCCCGGCCCCCAGCAATGACGCCCCCAGACGCACCCGTCGGGGATCGAGGGTTCCGATTAAAGGGGTCTGACGTTTGCTCACTTTGTGCCGGCTGAAAGATTTGCGCCCGGTGCAATACCGGGCGCAAATCCTTCAGCACCAACTCTCACGGAGCAGGTCAGGTGCCAGACTCGGGTTACTTCTTTTCGGGGAGGAACATGGCCTTTTCCAGCGGTGTCACGCTGAGTGATCTGAGCTCGGCGGTCCCGCCTTCTGCGAAGAGGGCCATCTTGTCGGCTCCGGCGTTGGGGAATACCTGGTCGGTGATGGTCCGCAGACCGTCCTGGGCGAATACCTCGACGGAAGAGCGGTCGAGGTAGATCCGCATCGTGATGTTGCCCTTCTTGTCCAAGGTGACGGGGGCGTCCTCAATGGAGGCGAACGCCGGGTGGAAGGCGGTGTTGCCGGAATTTGTGCGGTCAACGAACATCTTCCCGGCCGTGGCGTCGTAACCGATGACGGTGGAAGAGTTTCCGTCGCCGAGCACCGTGATGCCGAATTTTTTCGCCGTGCCGGGTGCGAAGGTGATGTCCACCCGCTGGACCTGGCCGGACGCGGCCGCCGGCAGCTGGTGAACCCCTGCGGGGATCGAGCCGCCCTTCTTGTCGTTGTAGGAGACTTTGCCGTCCAGTTTGTCCACTTGCTTGGCGGCGCTTTGGGTGAGGCGGGGACCATCGGGTGTCTGGGTCAGGTTGACCTCTCGGGGAAGTGCCATGGCGCTGCGCCAGGGGCTGGTGGGGATGTCGTTGGCATAGTCCCAGTTGTTCATCCAGCCCAGCATGACCCGCTTGTTATCGGGCATGTTGCCGAAGGACACGCTGGCGTAGTAGTCGCGGCCGAAGTCCAGCCAGTCGTAGGTCTCGAGGGCCGATAGTGCCGGTTGGGAGGAGAGCTCGAATTCGTCCGCGAGGATGTGGCCCCAGCCGAATCGGTTGTTGTCGACGACTTTGATTTGTGCCTGTTGGCCAACGAATTCCTTAACGTTCCATGATGCCCGGTCGAGCGTTTCACTGTCGTTTCCTGTGGCCGTGCGCACCACCTGTCCGTTGACTACCAGGTTCACGGATTCTTCATCGGACCTGGGAACAGCGGCGGCGTCGGTGAGCATGACGTGGTCAAGGGTCAGGTGTCCCCACCCGCCGGTGGCCTGGTCAACAACACGCAACTGTGCATTCTGTCCCGCGAATTCGGAGACGTCCCAGCCTTTCCAGTTCAGGACTCCGGAATTGTCTCCCGCAAGAGAGCGGACCACCTTGCCGTTGATGAGCAACTGGGCCGCCAGGGTCTGTCCGGAGTCAGCGGAGCGGTTGCCGCCGCCGACCAGCATGCTCATGAAATTCTTGGTGATGGGGAATTCCGGTGATGTCAGGGTGCCCTGCCGGTCATCGCTCGGCGTGGTGCCGGTCTCGAAGGTGTTAATCCGTTTGGCCCCGATATAGAAGTCCCCACCGCTGGTGGAGGGCTGGAAGTTGGGGGTGAGGTCGCCGGACCCGGACCAGCCGGCGTCGGCCAGTGTTGTCCCGGGGGGAATCTCGAAGCCGTTGAACTTGAGCTCCCCCTCCGGTGGGGTGTTGTCCAGCTTGTCGGAGACTCGCGGGTGCTTGCCGCCGGCCACGAGGAAGTTCAAGTAGTCGTCGGTGACCGTGAAGGTTGGTGACTGCGCGGACCCAAGCGGCCAGTCGCCGTCGTTGAAGGAATTAATCAGGCCGGTGGCGCCGAATCCGGTCACCGGGCTCTGGCCGGGAAGAGCGCCGGAGGCGGGGGCGTCACCGAAAGGACCGTTTTTCCAGTTGCCCGGTTCGTTGTTTACGGTCCAGCCGTTGTAGTTTCCTTCGTTGAAACCGGCCAGGACTGTTCCAGGAGGAAGCGCAGTTACGGGTTTGGTCGTTTCGGAGGTGAAGGTGGTGCCGTCGAAATTACCTGCGAAGTACTGGCCGGCGGAGCCGCCGGCCACGCCGCCAGGGTTGATGTTGACCACCATGACCCATTTGATGTTCTTCTTGTCGCCGTCCACGGCCAGGGGGAACAGGTCAGGGCATTCCCACTGGCCGCCGGTGGCGTTGGCGGGCCCGAATTCGCTCAACGCGGTCCAGTCCTTGAGGTTGGCGGACTTGTACAGGACGACCTTGTGCTCGGTGGCTTCCACTGCGGTCATGACCCAGTAGCCTCCGCCGCCGGGCTTGTCGTACCAGAAGACCTTCGGGTCGCGGAAGTTGGCGGAGTTCCGGTTCAGGACAGGATTGCCGGAGTACTTGGTCCAGGTCTGGCCGTCGTCGAGGCTGTAGGCCAGGGACTGGGCCTGCAGGCCGCGGTGCGCAGAGGCTTCCTTGTAGGCGCTGGTGAAGATCGCGATCAGTGGAGGATTTTTTTTCGTTCCGAAACCGGACGTGTTGTCCTTGTCGACGACGATGCTGCCGGAGAAGATGTCCTGCTCTGCATCGGTGGAGATCGCCAGGGGCTGCTCCTTCCAGTGGACCAGATCCGTGGACGTGGCGTGGCCCCAGGACATGTTCCCCCAGGTGTTGCCGGAGGGGTTGTGCTGGTAGTACATGTGGTAGACGCCCTTGTAGAAAACGAGTCCGTTGGGGTCGTTCATCCAGTTTTTTGCGGGCGTGTAGTGAATGGCCGGCCGGTAGGGTTCGTCCCCGGGGCCCGTCGCGGCCGACGCCGGCAGGGAACCTGCCAGTGCCGCGGCCAGCGTCAGTCCCGCGAGTGTCAGTGCAGAAACGGCATGCGTCCTGCGGGTGGTCGTTCTCTTCATCTGCTTGTTTTCGCCCTTCGTTGCGCGTGTCTGCAATAGACAACGTTGTCAGTGCGAAGGACGCTAAGTTATGTCCAGCGGACAAGTCAACGGTTCTTGGCCGGGGCGCCATCCCTCTGCTGAGGCGGGCGAGGCGTTGGGCGGGCAGCACAACGCTCCCCACCAACGGACGGCTTGGGGAGGATGTTTTTAGCCGTCGATTTCCTTCAGCCCTCTTAGGGAGCCTGCTTGCGGTATTACCGCAAGGCTGGAAATGACGGAGACGTGGCTGCGGGCTATTCCACGGGCAGGAGCCAGGTCAGCTCCGAGGCGTCGCCTTCGATGTGGCGGGCCAGCTCCTCGTTGAACCTGGCGCCGTAATCGGCGCGGATGTGTTCCTGGAATGCGGCTTCGTCGCTGTAGACCTCGAAGACAAAGTACTCCCGGGGATTTTCTTCCCGCGTGTAGGGAAGGAACAGTTCGTTGCCCTGTTCCTGACGGACATGCCGGGTCAGTTCGAGCATCATCTCGGCGACACGGACTTCACTGCCGGGTTTGACGGTGAACTCGGCGTAGAGGGTTTTGGTCATCATGATCCCTTTCAGGTCAAGGTCTTCGGCGGAGTGTTCGGGAGGTTCCCCGGCGTCAGGCCGGAGGACGGAGTTCCCCGGAGCCCCTTTGTATCAGCTCAGACGGGACAACATAGGTTTGCGGAGCCTGCTGGTCGCCGTCAATCCTGGCCAGCAGCCGCTCCGCTGCCAGCTTCCCGATCCGCTCGGGGTGCTGGGCGATAACTGTCACCCCGGGATCCATCATGTCGGCAAGCGTGAAGTCATCGAACCCTACTAAGGCCACGCGTTTGCTTAGCCCGAGCTCTCTCAGAGCGCGCATGGCGCCGAAGGTGATGAGGTTCTGGCTGGAGAAGATCGCGGTCGGTGGTTCCCCGGCAGTGAGGAGCTCCAGCGCGGCCAGCCTCGCCGATTCCTCGTCGTGAAGGTTTTCACGGACGGGAATCGTCGAGGTGGGAATGCCCTGCCGGCCGATTTTCTCCATGAACCCCCGCCGGCGTTCCCGTGCGGTCTGGATGTCTGTGCGGTCCCCCAGGTAGGCGAGTTTGGTGTGGCCCCGGCTGATCAGGTGTGCGGCCGCTTTGGCGGCGCCTGCGGCGTTGTCGGTCACGACGGCGTCTGCTTCGATCCCTACCGGTTCACGGTCGATGAAGACCAGGGGCAGATCACGGGAGTGCTCCGGGATCGCGTACGCCTGGCTTCGGGCGATCGGCGTGAGGATGAGCCCGTCGACGCGCCGGCCAAGAAATGCCGTAACAATGGCCTGCTCCCGCCGGGGGTCATCATCGAGGCTGGCGGCAAAAACCGCGATCCCCCTGGCCCCCAGCGCATCTTCTATTGCCCGGTTGATCTCACCGCTGAAGGGGTTGGAGACACTCGGCAGCAGGAGCCCAATGGAGAGCGTCCTTCTGCCCGCGCGCCGCAGGCTGCCGGCCGCCATGTCCAACTGGTAGTTCAGTTGCCGGGAAGCGCTGAGTACCTTCTCACGGGTGGCTTCCGACACTCCAGGTTCGTCATTGATGACCCGGGAGACGGTCTTAATCCCGACGCCGGCGAGTGCGGCCACGTGGCGCATCGTCGGGCGGCTGGCGGAAAGGGCCGGCTGGCTACGATCGGACATCGTTGTCAAGAAAATCGCTCCTTCTAAGTTGCATCTATTGACTCTCTAGTGTGATGCTGCTTACATCGTACATGACATCGTTGTCGAGGCCAGTGAGGGCCTCAAACACCAGGAGATTCAATGTTGAGTTCCAAAGCACCCCGTTCAACGGCCACCCGCCTGTTCGCTGCCGGAGCAGTACTGACCCTGGGAGCGCTTAGTCTTTCTGCCTGTGGCGGGAGTTCCCCCTCCACCTCATCAACCCAAAGCGGGTCCGCTGAAAAGGTCGGCGTCTCCCTGATCGTTAAGACCACGACCAACCCGTTCTTCGTCTCCATGCAGGACGGGGCAAAGAAGGCCGCCGAAGCCGGCGGCGTGGACCTGAAGCTCGCAGCCGGCAAGGCTGACGGCGACGAGGACACCCAGATCCAGGCCATCGAGAACGCCATCTCCAAGGGCGACAAGGGCATCCTGATCACCCCCAACGGCCCGTCCGTAGTGGACGCCCTGAAGAAGGCCAAGGACGCCGGGCTCTTCGTCATCGCCCTGGACACCCCGCCGGATCCCGCCGACGCCGCCGACATCACCTTCGCCACGGACAACTTCGCCGCCGGCGAGCTGATCGGCAAATGGACCGCAGCCCAGCTGGACGGAAAAAAGGCGACCATTGCGCTCGTCGATCTCTTTGACGACAAGGTCGTATCGGTTGATTACAACCGGGACCAGGGCTTCCTGACCGGCCTTGGTATCGACACCGCGGACAAGAAGAAGAACGGCGACGAAGCCAAGACCGGCAAGTACACCGGCGGCAAGGGCGGCGACTACGAGATCGTCGGCAGCCAGGCCTCCCAGGGTGCCGAGGACGGCGGACGCACCGCCATGGAAACCCTCCTCGCCAAGAACCCGAACATCAACGTCGTCTACACCATCAACGAACCTGCAGCAGCGGGTGCTTTCGAGGCACTGAAGGCCGCCGGTAAGGAAAAGGACGTGCTGGTGGTTTCGGTGGACGGCGGCTGCACGGGCGTTAACAATGTCAAGGCCGGCGTCATCGGCGCCACGGCCCAGCAGTACCCGGTCAAGATGGCCGAACTGGGCGTGAAGGCCATCGTCGACCTCGCCAAGTCCGGCCAGAAGCCGGCCAACTCCCCGGGGCTGGACTTCTACAACACCGGCGTCGAGCTCGTCACCGACAAGCCGGCCGACGGCGTCAAGAGCATCACCACCACCGAGGCCTCCAACATCTGCTGGGGAAAATAACACACCCAGCTTCACTACGGGGCGGGAGGCCGGAGCCAGCTATCGGCCTCCCGCCCCGCATCTACCGAGCTAGCTCCGCTCTAGCAACCATCACGGAAGATCAGGACCAATCGTGACCCAGCAACAGACCGCCGGCCCGCCCAGCGCCGGGCATGCCGATCTGGCGGAGGAATTCCTCGACCGCCAGACACCGCTCAGCCGGATCCGCAATTTCCTCCACCGCTACCCCGCTGCCAGCCCCGCCCTCGTACTTCTCATCGCGGTGGTCGTGTTCGGCCTCCTCAATGACAGGTTCCTGCGGGTTGAAAACCTCTCCCTGATTACCCAGCAGGTCTCCGTCGTCGGCACCCTTGCCATTGCCCAGACCCTCATCATTCTCACCGCGGGCATCGACCTTTCCGTCGGGGCAGTCATGATCCTTTCGTCCATGGTCATGGCCCAGCTCGCCGTCAACAACGGAGTGCCCGCGCCTCTCGCGCTGCTCGCGGGCCTGCTTGTCGGACTCGCCGCCGGAGCCCTGAACGGGTTCCTGGTCACCAGGTTCCGGCTCCCGCCGTTCATCGTCACCCTCGGCACACTGAATATCTTCGTCGCCCTGACCCTGCTCTACTCCAACGGAGCGACAGTGCGCGGCTCGGCCATGCCGGCCCTGCTGACCTGGACCGGAACCACCTTCCCGGTGGGCCCGGTCAGGATCTCCACCGGCGTCGTCGTGATGCTCCTGCTCTATATCGCCATCGCGTTCATCCTCGGCAAAACCGCCTGGGGCCGGCACGTCTACGCCGTGGGCGATGACAAGGAAGCCGCCCGCCTGGCCGGCATCGCGGTGAACAAGGTCCTCATGAGCGTCTACCTCGCTGCCGGCGCCGTCCTGGCCGTCGGCGCCTGGATCCAGATCGGCCGGACCAACGCAGCCAGCCCCAACGCCGGCGTGGACCTGAACCTGGACTCCATCACCGCCGTCGTCATCGGCGGAACCAGCCTCTTCGGCGGCCGCGGCTCCGTCTGGGGAACCCTCCTCGGTGCCCTGATCGTCGGCGTCTTCCGCAACGGCCTCTCCCTCGCCGGGCTGGACGTGCTCTACCAGACCCTCGCCGTAGGCGTCCTGATCATCGTCGCCGTCTCCGTCGACCAGTGGATCCGAAAGGTCAAGTCATGACCACGACAGAAATTACCACCCCCCACGTCGCCACCCGTGAGCCCATCCTGCAGGCCAGGAACCTCGTCAAGACCTTCGGCCGCGTCGTGGGCCTGGACGGCGTCAGCCTGGACCTGTATCCGGGCGAAGTCCTGGCGATCATCGGCGACAACGGTGCAGGCAAATCCACCCTCATCAAGTGCCTCACCGGTGCAGAGATTCCCGATACGGGCGAACTGATGGTGTCCGGGCAGCCGGTCCACTTCAAGCGGCCCCAGGACGCGAGGGTCCATGGCATCGAAACGGTGTACCAGAACCTTGCCGTCTCGCCGGCCCTGGACGTCGCCTCCAACCTCTTCCTCGGCCGGGAAGAACGGCGTGCAGGACTCCTCGGGAGCGTGTTCCGGATGCTTGACACCAAAGGCATGCGCACGAAAGCCAAGCAGGAGCTGACCCGGCTGGGCATCTCCACCCTCCAGGACGTCACCGTGCCGGTGGAGAACCTCTCCGGCGGCCAGCGGCAGGCTGTCGCGGTGGCTCGCGCCGCGGCGTTCGGTTCCAAGGTGGTCGTGCTGGACGAACCGACGGCGGCACTTGGCGTCCGTGAATCCAACCAGGTCCTGCAGCTGGTCCGGGACCTCCGGGACCGCGGCCTGCCAGTGATCCTGATCAGCCACAACATGCCCCACGTGTTTGACGTCGCGGACAGGATCCACATCCAGCGCCTCGGCAAGTGTGCCGCCACCATCACCCCGCAATCACACACCATGACCGATGCGGTTGCGATCATGACCGGCGCAGCCACCGCCTAAGCAACTGCTGCCGCCATGCCAGTCCGCGGACCGGGTTACCCGTCCGCGGACTGATATGGCTCGGACAGGCCCCGCCATAAGCTTCCACGAGAGACAGACCATGGATTACCTCACAACAGCCCGGCACGACGCTCACCAGACGCTCGACGTCATGGTCGTAGGCGAAGCGCTGATCGACGTGGTCACCACGTCAGACGACAAAGTGGAGCACCCAGGCGGCTCGCCGGCCAACGTCGCCTACGGACTTGGCCGCCTCGGCGTAGCCACAGGTCTGCTCACCGCCATTGCCCAGGACACACGGGGAATCTCCATCGAAAACCATCTCCGCAGCGCGGGAGTCGTACTTCTGCCCGGATCGAAATCCCTCACTCGGACCGCCTCGGCGACAGCAACCCTTGCACCGGACGGCTCCGCCCGGTACGACTTCGACATCTCCTGGGACCTTGCCCCGACAGCCCCCGCCTACTTCCCGAAAATACTGCACACCGGATCCATCGCCACTTTCCTTAGCCCCGGTGCCGGCGCCGTGAAATCGCTGCTCGAACAGGCCCACAGACACTGCATGATCACTTATGACCCGAATATCAGACCGGCCCTGCTCGGCAGCCACGGGGAAGCGAAAGCCACCTTCGAGGAGCTCGTGCCCTTAGCCGACGTCGTCAAACTCAGCGACGAGGACGCCCAGTGGCTTTACCCCCAAAAAAGCCTGGACGAAACCGCAGCCCACATCCTCGGTTTGGGCGCGGAACTCACCGTCATCACCAGGGGCGCCGAAGGCTCACAATTCACCACCTCCGCCGCCAACATCAGCATTCCGGCCGTGAAGTCCAACGTTGCCGACACCATCGGCGCCGGGGACGCCTACATGTCCGCGTTGATCCTGGGCTTTCTCACCCGAGGAACCGAAGGCTTCGCCCCGGCCGTCCTGGAACAGCTCGGACACACCGCGGCTGCAGCAGCTGCCATTACCGTACAGCGCCCGGGAGCGAACCCCCCGACCCTGGAGGAACTCAACGCTGCAATCGGGGCCTTCCCCGTGGCCCAATACGCGGGCTCTTGAAGCACATCATCAAATGAGTCGTTGTCGCATACGACCATTCCACGGGAGTGTCCTTCTAACGGTGGATCCACGGTTGAACGCACACTCCCCGTCAGGCGCCTTGGGCCCTGACGGTGTTGGTGATGCTGCTGACTACTTCCCCGTTCAGGGTTGTATTGATGTCTGCTGAGCCAACGGACTACCTTCCCGGGACGCGGAGGGGACGAATGCCCCTTCCAAACTGACCGCCGGGAGGGTTATATACAACCGCTGCCACGCGGGGTAGGTTCAAGGCAGGACCCTGTGTGCCGGTTTCTTCCCGTGGGACCCGCCTTCCGGCCTTGTGCACGGCCTGGAAGTGACGCCGCTGTAGCCACATGGCGGCCCAACATGCACCCTGAGGAAAGAGCCTGACCATGGCCACCTCGCATTTCCAGCAGTTCCTTCACGACGCAGCTTTCCCTGCCCCCGACACCGACAGCCCCCTGGGTCCGGACTGTCTTTATGGGCTGTACACAAGCTGGTGCCTGCTCCAGGGCAGAACACCCAGGCCCGCCGCGGCCTTCCGGGCAGGGATGCGCCTGTGCCGGGTCAATGTCCACAAGGGCCGGTTGAGGATGAAAGGGCGCGCCGCAGCGGATTACATCCTCGCCAGCTACCCGTACGCCGGCTGATCATGTCCCTCGGAGTTCCCGGCTTCCTCCCCCACGGCACCGGGCGGCCGCCCGGCGTGCTGCCGGTGATGTGCGGCAACTGCGGCACAGACCGCCATCTCGCCATCAGATCCGTTACCCACCTCCCCGACCAACCGTCCGATATCGTGATGGTTACCCACACGTGTAGCCGATGCCTGCGCTTCAGTGAACATCCTGCCTGGGTCGCTGACCTGTCCATGGTCCTGGGCCGGATGGAACAAACAGGCGACGTGCTGATACTCGGCGGCCACTACATGCACTGCGGACAGCCCATGAAAAAGGCCGGCTCCGAACCGTGCCGGCTGACCGCACCCCGGTCCACCGAAAGCCCGGCCGAGGACGACCTGGAGGTATACCTCTCCATGCGGGTCCTCAGATGCGTCTGCGGCTTCCAGATGGAACTGCCTGAATGACCGGCTCACTGCAGCCGGCATCCGGCCCGTACCAGGCCCTTTCGAGGATCCGCGCGGGGCGGGACGGGGAAGCTCTTGAGGTATCAGGCGCCGAGCCGCAGTGGCGGCGGCGGTGTTCCAGGGTGCGCGCAGAAAAGGAGGGACCGGAGCCCACCTCCACGAGCCTGCGCGCACAACACCGTCGGATGCTTCTGCTCCGGGACCTCGAAGACCTCAAAACCATGCCTCAGCGGTACGAGGCTGAACGAAGCGACCGTAACGGAAATCAACACTTATGAAAGGGATGAACACCATGACCGAACCGGCCATCTCCCCTATCTTCGCGAAGCACAAACTCCGTGAAGTCATCGAAGGACAAAGCCTGCGGCTGGCCGACACCAGCTTCGCCGTCGTGGCCAAACACCGCCGGCACCGCCTCATCCACCTCGATCTGGAGGCAGACGACGGGTCGCTCTCCACCCTGATTGGCGTTCCGGGGGCGCGCGTCAGCCTGTGCGAGGTAGCGGCTCCGATACAGCAGTAGGGCTGCTGCTCCGCCAGCGTCGGAGGATCCGAAGATGGGCACACTGTCTCCGGACTCGGACCCCTCCTGCTCGGGCGTGCTCCGTTTTCCCGGTTTGGGCCGGCTCATTGAAGCAAGGATCCTAACGGTTCGTGCGGGGTCAGCGGCAGCACATCGGCGGTTCGGCTCCGTCCCGTGCATCGAATCCACGTTGCCATAGCGGCCCGGCTGGCTATTTGCAGCAGGGGCGCCCATGCTGGTCAGGAGTGAAGCGAAAGGCTGGTCGAGCCAAGGCCCCCGATACGTGCAGCTCAGCGCCGGTCAGTTCGTTCGATCGGCGCTTTGTCGGGCCGTTACGCAGTCAGCGGCTTCGATGAACGCCGGTCCGAAACGCTAACCGCGAACGCCGGCCATGATCACGGCTCATGCTGGCCCTGGCCCGCCCTTCGTGATTGACCTTTGTTCCGCGGAGGGGAGGCAGTCCTCGATGCCCCTCGACCCCGGCCCACGTCCCGGGCGGCTGTCTGCTTCTGGCCACAGCGGGCCGCCTGGTTCCTCGCAGCTTTGACGACACACTCTCACCGCTGCGCCTGACCCGGGCCGCAGTCACCGCCCTCAAAGCCCTGTCACCGCGCCCCTCATGTGAGGTTAGGGCTTCCTACAGTGACGGCATCCTGGAAATCCGTGTCCCACCGTCCGGACCTGGACGCGTCCGGGCCTAGACGCGGAACCCTGGTCCGCGGCGGCCTGCACCGCCGTTCGTTCCCGCAGTCCCCGGGCTGGCGGCACTGGTCGAAGTGCTCTTCGCCCGCTGCTCCCGTGTCCGGGCCGCCGCGAGCTCTCTTTCGAGGCGCCTGTTGGCCGCTTCAAGTTCAAGGACGAGGCGGATGCCGGCCAGGTTCAGGCCGTCATCGAGCAGGGCGCCGATCCTGCGCAGGATCTCCAGGTCCTGCTCGCTGTACCGGCGGGTTCCACCGACCGTCCGGCCCGGTTCCAGCAGTCCCCGGCGCTCATACAGCCGCAGGTTCTGCTGCCCGGTCCCGACCAGCTCCGCTGCCACGGAAATGGCATATACAGCCGCGCTTCTCCCCGGATTCCGCTCCATCCCGGCCCCTTCATAAAACCCAAAAAACGTCTTGCACCAGTCTGGCACCAGTGCTATAAAAAATCTATACCAGCCACGATACATAACTGGCTGGATGGAATGAGAAGAAATCGACTGCAAGGAGTGAGAAGACCATGCTGATGCGTACCGACCCGTTCCGCGAGCTTGACCGGCTCGCCCAGCAGGTCCTAGGCACCACGGCCCGCCCCGCGGCCATGCCCATGGACGCGTGGCAGGAGGACGAAGAATTCGTCGTCGCTTTCGACCTGCCCGGAGTCGCCGCGGACTCCGTGGACATCGACGTCGAACGCAACGTCCTCACGGTCAGGGCCGAGCGCAAGGACCCGAAGGGTGAAGACACCGAGTTGATCGCCGCAGAACGTCCCCGCGGTGTCTTCAGCCGCCAGCTCATCCTCGGCGACGCCTTGGACACCGAAGCGGTGAAGGCCAGCTATGATGCCGGGGTCCTGACGCTGCGGATCCCCGTGGCCGAGAAGGCCAAGCCGCGCCGCATCGAGATCACCTCCGAGAAGAACGAGCCACAGGCACTCAACGCCGCCTGATCCACCCCTGGGGGGAGGTCAGGCCCGCAGGACCGGGAGCACTGCGACCGGCCGCCAGTAAGTAAAGGGCGATGCAGAGCAGCCACGCCACCGCGCCAGTTGCGGAGCGAAAAGCGGCCCCCGACGGCGCCTCCCGCACGGTGGTCCCCGCTCTCCAGGCCGGGGACCACCCGTACACCCCGCCTCCGGTGATCGTGGAGTTCCAGGAACTGATTGCCAAAGATCCGGATGTCCGGCTCTACATGACGGAGATGATCGAGCAGGTTCCGAAGTCGAAGCCCTACCGCAAACGGCATCTCACCCGCGTCGACCAGACGCTCCCTGCTCGCCCGGGACGAGTCGGTGGATCACTTTGTCAGCGGAACGGTGTACCAGGCGTTCTTGATCCGAGCGCACCTCTCGTGCGGGTTCGCTCCAAGCTTGCGACCGCCAAGTCCTGAGGACGACGCTACGGCTGCGGCCCGGCTGCTGAGGGTTTAGGGGCAGCTTGAGCGCTGGGTTGGTCAGCAGCATTCCGGGCACGGTGGACCCTGTATTCATGCCAGGTGAGCCAGACAATGAAGATGTCGAAGGCGGTCAACAGGACCATCCCCCAGGTGAAGGCGACCAGGAGCTGATAGCTCTGGTAGGCAATGAAGGCCAGCAAAAAGGCGATCATCCACGGGTAGGCCCACAATTTGTCCCTCAGCACCGCCCAGACGAGGACCACCTTGACCAACCCGTGCAACAGCAGGTAGACCGCACCGAAGAGCGTCGCCGACACAGTCAGGGCCCCGGCCCAGTGCACCAGGGTGGTGGCAACAAGGTCGTGCGGGTCTTCGGAGAGTTCATGCTGGGTCAGAAAATGGACCACAGAGGCCATCTGGGCGGGCGATACCAGCAGCAGGAGAATCCCTCCCACCAGTTCCAGCACCCCGTCCAGCCCCTTAAGAGCCAGGCTGATCTTGAATATTTGGTCCAGCGTGGTCGTGCCGGTGCTTGTCTCGGCCATTTTCACTCCTCCAGCGCCCGCGAACACGGTACTCAGCGGAGCTCTGATCATAACTATTCATGGCCGATAGGCAGGTCAGGGGTCGATCCGGCGTATTTCGATCGGCCAAAGCTTGGCCTCTACTAGTTTGCCAGCGATTTCCACGGCGCGGGACATGTCCTGGCGAAAGCTGGACACGATCCTCGGCCAGGCCCCAGTCGCCCGTGACGCGGATGAGGGTTGCGGTGATCCGTGCCGTCTCACCGGCGGACGCGGCCTCCACGACGGCCCGGACGTCCGTCAGTTCCGGCGCCAGGTCCTCCCCGCCTTGACCAACGCCGTCCTCGGGGCGAATCACTACTCCCCGAGCGGCCACACAGGCCTGATCTCGATCTTGCCGAACCGGGCCATGGGGTGCTTGTTGTCCTCGGCGGCCACATATTCCGGCGCTGTGGGATGGCTACAGATGAAAAGCATGCACTCCACGATGTCTCCTTTTTTCGGTTGTTACACCACACGACGACCGGGAGCCGTCAAAAGGACACTTGTTGGGAAATTCTTTTCCGGCGGCCATCCCGGAGCATTCAACGGCGCAAAGCGTTCGGCACACCCCAAATCATCAACGGCTAGCCGCTTCCTTGTGCTCGTGCTGCGGCCCTCAGCAGAGCTCCGAAGCACGAGCACCCTATCCGTCTCAAAACCTGACGGCTGCAGGAGCAGCGGCGGGAAGCAAGGGAGGGCTGGCGCCTACGTATTCACCGGCAGGTAGGTATTAACTGGCCGGCCGGTGGTTCCGTACTCGAGGTGCAGGGTCACGCGGTCCTTGCGTTCGAGCTCGCTCAGGTATCGCTGCGCTGTAGGCCGGGATATGCCGATGAGGTCCGAGACATCCTGCGCGCCAAGGGGCTGGCCGGCCGCGGCCACGGCATCGAGAACCTTTTGCATGGTCGGCGGGAGGCGCCGCGCGGAGCTGGAACCCGCGATGGGCGCCACAGAAGCCCGCCGTGAGGCAAACAGCGCGTCAATGTCCGTCTGCCCCGTGATCCGCCGTGACAACGCGTCCGCGCGCCACCTCTGATACGCCTGCAACTGCTCGGCGAGCTGCTCGAACCCGAACGGCTTCACCAGGTAGTACACCGCTCCGCCGCGCATCGCCGCACGCACCGTCCCTACATCCCGCGCCGCGGTGATAATGATGACGTCTACGTCCTCGCCTGCCTCGCGCAATGACTGGAGGAGCGAGATGCCGTCCTCGTCCGGGAGGTAGACATCCAAGAGCAGGAGGTCGGGGCGCTCCCGCGCGATCGCGGCGCGCGCCTCGGCGACGGTGTGCGCCTCACCGACGCACTGGTACCCCGGAACAAGAGCCACCTGGGCGGCATGCAGCCGCGCCACGCGGAAGTCGTCGTCGACAACCAGCACCCGGATCATTCTTCAACCCCAATTTTCGGAATCCACACTTCGAAGCGTCCGCCCGGTCCGGCGAACACATCCATCGTGCCACCTGCGCGGCGCACAATCCTCGCCACGAGCGCCAGGCCAATGCCGCGCCGCAGGCCCGGGCCACCGGCGTGGCCCGCCCGTTCTGTTTTTGTCGTATAGCCGTCGCGTACGACGTCGTCTACCGCCTCCGCGGGCACGCCGGGTCCGGTGTCCGTCACCGACACAAAGACGCCCGAGGAATCATCCAAGGCAAGCGTCACTGCGTGAGGCCCGGGGAGGCTGGAGACGGCGTCGATTGCGTTGTCCAGCAGGTTCCCCACGATTGTCAGGAGGTCCTGCGTTCCGAGCCCCGGTTCGCGGAGGAGCGATTCGTCGGACACAGCCACGCGCACATCCTGCTCCGCCGCTACCGTGATCTTGGCATAGATGAGCGCCGCGAGCTCGGGCGGCTCGATCCGTGCGCGCAGTCCCTCGCCGAGGGAGCGCGATGTGTCCGCGATGCCCGCGATGAAGGTGCGTGCCTGCCCGATATCGCCCAGATGGAGGAGGGCGCCCACCGTGTGCATGCGGTTGGCGTACTCGTGCTCCTGCGCGCGCAGGGCAGCCATGAGCCCTTCCAGTGCACGCAGGTCCCGCACTAGCGCTTCCACTTCGGTGCGGTCGCGAAGGGTCACGACAGCGCCCACGCTCCGGCCGCCAACGCTTACCGGCATGCGGTTGGCCACAAGAAGGGAATCGTCTGTGATGATCGTCTGGTCAGCGCCGGGCGCCTCACCCGTGAGGACGTCGCGGAGCCGTCCCTCGGGGATGAGCTCCTCCAGCGGGCGGTCGAGCAAAGTATCTTCGAGGCCCAGGAGGCGCCGGGCCTCGCCGTTAATCACGGTGACCCGGCCGGCGTCGTCGATTCCCACCATGCCCTCCCGGATGCCGTGCAGGAGGGCCTCCCGTTCCTGGAGGAGCGAGGCGATTTCTGCAGGCTCGAGACCGAACGTGGCGCGCTTGATGGCCCGTGCCAGCAGGAACGAACCTGCACCGCCGATCAGGAGGATGAGCACCGAGGAGCCTCCAACGATGCCAGCGTCCCGCTCGAGCTCCATGCTGACGGTGGTCTCAAGGATGCCCACCGAGACCTGTCCGACGACGTCCCCCGATGCGTCCAGGATCGGTGCCTTGGCGTTGGCCGAGTCGCCGAGACTGCCGCGGTCGGTACCCACGTGGGTCTGGCCGTCGAGGACCGCGACAGGCTCCTCGAGGCGCTTCCCGATGAGCGACGGGGTGGGGTGCGAGAAACGAATGCCGTACCGGTCGGTGACCACCACGTAGTCCGTCTGGGCACGGGTGCGCACCTGTTCAGCCACCGCCTGGATCTCGTGGCCGGCAACGCCGCGGGCCACGCCCGTGGCCACCTCCGGCATCTGTGCCACCGATTCCGCGACGCCCAGGGCACGCAGGCGGAATTGCTCGTCGAGTACCTGGCCGGTGATGCGGTTCGTCACCAGGCCGCCGAGGGCCACGGTGACCACGATCAGCACCAGCGTCCACACGAGAATCTGCGATGCGAGCGGCCGGGCACCCCACCAAGCCCGGGCGCTGCTCACTGCTGGCCCCGGACGGCGTTCAGGGCAGCCCGGACGGCACTTCGAGCAAAAGGTTCAAAAGATGAATGAAGGCTAATAACCCTCACAAGGCACGCAAGCGTGGCCGTACTACGGCAGTCGTTTCTAGGGTGGGTGCACTGATCATGACTCATGTCACACGGCACGAAGTTTGCGAGGCATGACTAAAGGATCCACCGGACAATGGCGTCGCCGCAAATGAGGCGGCTGGCGTCGACTCAACAGAGAGGCTTTACGCCATGGGTGTAAACCATCGAATTCGCCCACGAGGGGATGCCGGCGACGATGCCGGCATTGAGATCACGGGGCTGACCAAGCGCTACCTCACGCCAAAGGGGGAAACCTTTACGGCGATCCGGGACGTTGCGCTTTCCGTGGAGCCCGGGCAGTTCTGCTCGATCGTCGGCCCCACGGGCTGCGGCAAGTCGACCACCCTGGCCCAGGTTTCCGGGCTGGAACGTCCCAGCGAGGGCTCCGTGCGCGTCGGCGGCAACACCGTCGAGGGTGTCACGGACGGGGTGAGTTACATGTTCCAGGCGGATGCGCTCTTCCCCTGGAAGAGCGTGCTCAGCAACGTGATGATGGGACCGATCCTGCTCGGAACCCCGAAACGCGAGGCCATCCTGCTCGCCAGGGACTGGCTGCGCCGTGTGGGGCTTGCGGGTTTCGAGGACCGCTACCCGCATCAGCTCTCGGGCGGCATGCGCAAGCGCGTTGCCATGGCCGCAGCGCTCATCAACAACCCGAGGATCCTGCTCATGGACGAGCCGTTCGGTGCCCTCGACGTGCAGACCAAGGCCATCATGCAGAACGAACTACTGAAGCTCTGGGAGGAGTTCCGGCCCTCGGTCCTGTTCATCACGCACGACCTCGACGAGGCCGTAGCACTCTCCGACCGCGTGGTCATCATGACCAGCAGCCCCGGCACCGTCAAGGACGTCTTCGACATCGATCTGCCCCGGCCGCGCGGCAACGTCCAGGAAATCCGCCACGAGGAACGCTTTCTTGAGCTTCAGGGCAAGATCTGGGAATCGCTTAAAGACGAGGTCACCCGTGCCTACGCCCGATCGGCAGGTGCAGCAGCATGACCACTCTTGTGCAGGGGGAAAAGGTGAACTCGCAGGAGCAGCAGGCAGCGGCCGTGCAGTCCGGAAAAGCGTCGCACCGGCGCCGCATGACTGCCATCTGGGTGGGCCGCGCCGCCCTCGCAGTGGCCGTGGTGGGCGGATGGCAGTGGTTTACCGAGGAAGGCTGGGTGGACAAGTTCTTCTTCGGCCAGCCTAGCGAGATCTGGAACAGCCTGGTGATGCTCTTCACGGAGGGAACAGCGTTCGGGACAATCTGGGAGAACCTCGGGGTCACCATGGAGGAAGCGGTTCTCGGTTTCTTGCTCGGCACGTTCGTCGGCGTGGTGCTCGGGATCCTGCTGGGCTCGAACAAGTACCTCTCAGCCGTCGTCGGCCCGTATATCCGGATCGTCAACTCGATTCCCCGCATCGTCCTCGGCTCGATTTTCATCGTGGCCTTCGGCCTCGGCGTGTTCCCCAAGGTCCTGCTAGCCGCGGTGCTGGTGTTCTTCGTCGTCTTCTTCAACGCCTTCCAGGGCGTGCGTGAGGTGGACCAGAACCTCGTCGCGAACGTCCGAGTGCTCGGGGCATCCCCGGTCCAAGTCGCGGTTCACGTGACCATCCCCTCGGCGATGACGTGGATCATCGCAAGCCTCCATACAGCCTTCGGGTTCGCGATTATCGGCGCCTTGGTCGCGGAGGTGCTCGGTGCCCAGCAGGGTATCGGCCTGATCATCAGCCAGGCCCAAGGCACCTTCGATCCGAACACGGTATTCGCGTGCATGGTGATCATTGCCGTGATCACGCTCGCGGCCGAATACCTGATCGGCCTGCTGGAACACTCACTCCTCAAGTGGCGGCCGCCAAACCGTTCCGAAGCCCAGGCCATCTGAAGAAATTTTTCACCCGCTAGCAAAGCAATATCCACGAAGAGAATAAGGAAAGTGCCCCAATGATGAAGCACAGAATCTACGCCACCGCCGCCCTGGGAGTCGTTGCGCTCAGCCTGGCCGCCTGCGGCGGCAGCACTTCGGCCAGCTCCACCGCCGCAAGCGGTTCCGGCAGCACGGCGTCTGCGGACACCTCGACGATGCCCACGGTCAAGCTCATGGTCGGCGGCATCGACAAGCAGATCTACCTTCCGTACCAGCTCGCGGAAAGCCTCGGCAACTACAAGAAGTACGGAGTGAATGTCGAGCTCTCCACGGAGCAGCACGGCGGCGTCGGCGCAGAGGAAGCCATGGCGTCCGGACAGGTGGACATGGCCGGGGCGTGGTACATCCACACCGTCGACTTCCAGTCCAAGGGCAAGAATGTCATCGACCTCGTGCAACTCTCCAGCGCCCCGGGCGAGCGCATCATGTGCAGCCCCAAAGCCAACGTCCACTCGGCGGCGGACCTCAGGGGCAAGACCGTCGGCGTGACCGACCTCGGCTCCGGAACCGATGAGCTCACCCAGTTCATCGCTGCCAAGGCCGGAGTCACGAAGAAGGACTACCACACCATCGCCGTGGGCGCTGGCTCCACTGCCATCGCTGCAATCCAGCGCGGGTCCGCTGACTGCGTCATGACAACTCAGCCCACCGTCGGCGCGCTCGAGAGCAAAAACCTGGCCGTCTCCGCGATCGACCTCGCGACCTCGGACGGTACCAAGGCCGCGCTCGGCGGCTCCTGGCCGGCGGCCAGCGTCCTTGCCCAGTCCGACTGGGTCAAGTCTCACGAGGATGAGGCCCAGAAGGTTGTGAACGCCCTCGTTGACACCATGCACTGGATCAGCACCCACTCGGCGGCCGATATCGCGGACAAGCTGCCCACCTCTTTCGTCCAGAACAGCACCATCTCCAAGGAGATGTACGTCAAGGCGCTGGACACCGACAAGGGGCAGTTCCTGCCCGACGGACTCATGCCCGCCGGCGGCCCCAAGACGATCTTTGCGATGGAGCAGGAGAACGGCGTGGACACGTCCAAGGTCACCTTCGGCGGCACGTTCACCAGCAAGTACGCGGAGGCCGCGCTCAAGCTCGAGGGCTACACGCCCACCACGACGCTGGCCGGCTCCGACGGATAACGCCGCCGGCTGACGACTATGCAGTAAGGAACGACGACGGGCCCCACCTTCAGCGCGAAGGTGCGGGCCCGCCATCGTGCGAGGGGGCGTTCCGCTCTGAGCGGGCGGGAACCGCTGGGGCCGACGCGGAGCGGGTACAGGACGTCCTCCATGCGGGGGGCGACTTCGGCCGAGGGTTCTGGCTGTGCCGGTTCTTCCGGTTTTGCTGCGTCGGCCATGAGTTGGTCAATGCGTGCCGAGCCCGTCTGGCGGCTTTGAGCGCGTCGGCGTGCTTGAAGGGTTCCGCCGGTGCTTTATCTGCCTGTTCGACGCGCGACCCGGTACGGTTCACACCGCCATCGCGCGGGTGGTTAGGCTGGGTGGATGGCGACAGTTATTCTCGTGCGGCACGGCCGCACCACAGCCAATGCCACTGGACTGCTGGCCGGTCGGGCCGTCGGCGTCAGCCTGGACCAGATCGGGCGGGACCAGGCGGCTCTGACCGGAGACCGGCTCGCTGCCGTGCCCTTGGTCGGGGTGGTGTCGAGCCCTCTTGAACGTTGTCAGCAGACCGCCCAGCTCATCCTCGATCGCCAGGCTGGCACGCCGTACGCGCCGGTCGATCTCGATCTCACCGAGTGCGATTACGGCCAGTGGCAGGGCCGCACGCTCAGTGATCTCGCGACCGAGGATTTGTGGCCGGTTGTGCAGTCGCAACCGTCCGCCGTCGTCTTTCCCGGCGGTGAATCCATGGCCGGGATGCAGGCTCGGTCGGTGGCCGCGATTCGACGCCACGATGCAGCCTTCGAAGCCGAGTACGGGCCAGGGGCCGTATGGGTGGCGGTGAGTCACGGTGACATCATCAAGTCAATCCTCGCCGACGCGCTCGGCATGCACCTTGACCTGTTCCAGCGTATTAACGTGGGCCCCGCCTCCGTATCGATCGTGCGCTACGGCGCTAGTCGGCCGAGCGTCTACGCGACCAACACGGACGCAGGTGATCTGTCGTGGCTTTCGAACGGCATCCACTCTGGCGAGGCGCCGGTGGGCGGCGGTGCAGGGCAAAAGGCGCCATGAACCTCATGTGCCTAGAATACTGACATGCCTACACGTGTTCACGAGTTTGCCTGGCCTGATCGGATCGTCGTTGGCACCATTGGGCTTCCGGGGGCGCGCACGTTCTACCTGCAGGTGCGCGCAGGGACGCAGATCGTGAGTGTTGCCCTGGAGAAGCAGCAGTCGGCGCTGCTTGCGGAGAAGATCGACGAAATTCTCGACCAGCTCATCACCGTCGAGGGCAACCCCTTCAGCGTTCCCACGGGTACTCCCATTGAGCTTGTCGACAATGACCAGCTCGAGGCCGTTCAGGAGCAGTTTCGCACCGGCGCCATGAGCTTAGGGTGGGACCCAACCACGGCCCAGGTCGTTATAGAGGCCCACCCCATCACCGATGTCGATGTTGATGACAACGACGAATCGCTTGATGGGGACGGCGCTAGCGAGCCCGAAATGCTGCTGGTGCGAATGCCGGTCGGCACCGCCCGCGCCTTCGCCAAGCGCACCCGTGAGATCGTGGGCGCCGGGCGTCCGACGTGCCCGCTCTGCGGTTACCCCATAGACGCCGACGGGCACATCTGCACCCTTCCCGAGGCCTGATGCCGGCGCCGGACCTGTTGACCGCCGAGCTGACGCTCACCGGCCGCATCATGACGGCTTCAAACGCCACATTTCTGGGCAGCATCGGCGACGTGGTGGTCGTCTATAAGCCGATAGCAGGCGAAAGTCCGCTGTGGGATTTTCCCCACGGCACTCTGGCTCACCGCGAGGTGGCCGCCTACCTGGTCTCGCAGGTCTTCGGCTGGGACATCGTGCCGCACACCTGGCTGCGCGATGGTCCGATGGGCGAAGGAATGGTGCAGCTCTGGCAGGAGCCAGACCCCGCCCAAAGCGCCGTGAACCTGGTCGCGACGGACCACGTCCCGAAAACGGGCTGGAAACACGTTCTCGAGGGACGAGATGAGAACGGGCGGATAGTCGCCCTCGTTCACGAAGACTCCCCAGCGCTCAGACGCATGGCGGTGTTCGACATGGTCATCAACAATGCCGACCGCAAAGGCAACCACATTCTTGCCATGACGGACGGACACCGGCACGGCGTGGACCATGGCCTCACCTTTCACCGTGACCACAAGCTGCGCACGGTGCTGTGGGGATGGCTGGGAGACGCTCTGACTGCCGAGGAACGCGACGGCATCGATCGTGTCAGCGAAGGGCTGAACGGTGGGCTGGGCCGAAACCTGGCGGACTTCCTCAGCGCCGAAGAAATCGCCTCGCTTGCCGCGCGCTGCGAGCGGTTGCGCTTGGCAGGGCGGTTTCCGGCTCCGAGCGGTGAGATGCCGGCGGTGCCCTGGCCGCTGTTCTAAGGGAATTACGACTACGGGGCTTTGCCGGCTGTGTCAGGTTGATGGCATGGATCTTAAGGGAGCGACGGAGCTCATCATGCCTGAGCGCGAGCCCGGCTGGCGATTTTCCAAGGAGCCGGGCCCCGGCAGGCAACCACTCTGTTCCGAAGGTATGGGCGATGGGAGAGACATCAACGGTCACCGGGAAATCGCCCCAAACACCGGTAACAGCGCATGCGTGGAGCCGACGACATCGCCCATATCGGGTCAAGACATCGATCCCGCTGAGCTCTGGCTAGCCTTGGGCGGCGTCGAAGGCCTGCTTTATGGCCTGAATGATGCGGCCACGAGGGCTGGGGCTGTATCCGTTCTCAGCGGCCCATTTACGGATCTTCTGAGCCGCCGCAGGTTCTCTTAATCCCGCACAATTCGCTGTCGTGAGACTGCCTGCACAGGGATTCATTGTGCCCCACCTCGCAGTCAACGGAAGGTGGACCCGGGCGCGGCACGACACGCCACACCGCGGCTGGACGATCCGCGGATCATTTATTAAAGTCTTGCGGTATCGAATGCAGGCAAACGGACACCACGTCCGGGAAAGGGGGCGCACATCACCGCTGACCAACACACCAACCCACTGTTTCATCCGCGAAAGCCCCTCCCCCGAGGGGCTTTCCTCTGTGCCGGGAGCCCCTCGGCCGGGGGCGGCGTTCTCAGGCTGGGTTTGAAGTCGGCCTCCGGCCCCGTGAGGCAGAGCATATGTCCCTGGTTCCGGTCAGAAGGAGACGGGTAGGCTCGGCACTATGACCATTAACTCTTCATCCGACCGTGTCCGACGACCAGGTGGCTGGCTGCCCGAGCAACAGGACGACCTCGAGGACTGGATCGCCGGCCACCGGGAACGGGTGGAGGCGCGGGGTGAAGACGTTCCCCTGCATCCGGTGATCGTGGAGTTCCAGGAGCTGATTGCCAGCGATCCGGTTGTCCGCCTCTACATGACGGAGATGATCGAGCAGGTTCCGAAGTCGAAGCCCTACCGCAAACGGCACCTCACCAGCGTTGACCAGATGCTCCGGCTGATCAACGAAGTCCTGACGATGGCCCCGGAATTCAGCGAAGGCGGCATGGTCACCACGCCGTTGACGGCGATCCTCGATTGGACCATGGGAACCGAGGCCGGGTTCGCGGCCCACCGCGATCCGCGGATCGTCGCCATGTTCCGCAAGATTCTGGACGCCTGGTGCGTGTTCCTGACCAGCGCGGACTCCCTGTATGTCTTGAACACCTCGCCGTCCGGGTGGATGTCGGAGAAGGCGCGGCAGGCCGTCGGGATGGACGATTACCAACACGATGCCCTCGCCGAGCACTGGGGCTTCACGTCGTGGAACGATTTCTTCTCCCGCCGGCTCACAGCGACTTCCAGACCCGTCGCCGCACCAGAAGATGACAAGGTCATCGTCAGTGCCTGCGAGTCGACCCCCTACAAGATCAGCTCCGATGTGCAACGCCAGAGCCGGTTCTGGGTCAAGAACCAGCCCTACTCACTCGATGACCTGCTCGCCCGCGACGAGGCCGTGGAGCACTTTGTCGGCGGAACGGTGTACCAGGCGTTCCTGAGCGCGCTGAACTATCACCGCTGGCACGCTCCCGTCGCCGGAACGATCGTGCGTGCGTACCTCAAGGACGGCACGTACTTCTCCGAGGCGGACTCCGAGGGCGCCGACGCCGTCGAGCCGACCCTCTCGCAGTCATATCTGGCCCATGTAGCAGCCCGGGCGATCATCCTGATCCAGGCCGACGACCCCGTGATCGGTCTCATGGCGGTGATCCCCGTGGGCATGATTGAAGTCTCGTCCTGCGTCATCGATCCGGCGATCGTCCCGGGCCACCATGTAAATAAGGGCGACGAGCTGGGCTACTTCCAGTTCGGTGGCTCTACGGAATGCCTCATCTTCCGGCCCGGTGTTATCGACCAGTTCGCCCTGACCGCTATCCCCCAGCCCCAAGATCCGAAGGCACCTCTCGTGCGGGTCAGGTCAAAGCTTGCGACCGCCAAGTCCTGAGGACCACGGTGCGGATTCCGGGTCTGTCGGAAAGGTCGACACACCCCTGACTGGCCAGCTTTCCCCGCCCCGTCGCTGACATAGCTGACGCGGCCCCGGAAAGCTTGGGGTTGCCTAGTTCTTCCTGAGGTCGTTCAGGTGCTGTTGGAGACTACGCCGTAGGGCCGCCTCTTCACCGGCACCGGGCTGGGCCATAGCGGCCAGCAGTTTTTCCGCGGTGGCCAGGACTGTGCGGCCGTGCGGGGTGAGCCTGATGCTGGTGCTTCGGGCGTCGCTGCCGCGTTTTTTGCTCAGAAAGCCCAGGCTTTCGAGTCGCCGGAGAACTTTGCCGAGGCTTTGTTTGCTGACCGACATAAGGGCCGCGAGGTCGGAGATTTTGGCGGGTTCGCGGTCGGCGAGGGATTCCAGCGCCTCGAGCGAGCCCTGAGTCAGGTGCAGGTGCGCCAGTCGCCGGTTGATCCTCAGTTCCTCAAGTCGCGCTGTGACGCCGAGGATCCGGTAGGTGGGCCTGCAGCCCGACCTTCAGCGGTTTGGTGCGGTCCGGCTGCCAGGGGCAGGGCATGTGGGGTTAAATCTTCTGTGTGTCTTTCACCAGTGAGGTGGCAGGGTCGGTGCCGACCCGCTGGGGTCGGCACCGACGCCTTAGGTGAGAGCCGGCTAGGCTGGGACGCTGGTCTTGGTACGGATCAAGTCCAGAGCCTGAACGAGGTATCCCTTGAAAACCGGGTAGTTCTCGCTCATCGGGAAGTGCCCGATAGCCTTCATCTCGATGAACTCGGCACCCGGGATCTGGCTGGCCGTGCGGGCTCCGTCTTCAGGTGTGGTGAGGTAGTCGTACTCGCCGGTCATCAGGACCACCGCGCATTTGTTCGTCTGGATTTCGCCCAGTTTGCCGCGCAGATCGTGGTCCACCGAGTAGAAGTACAGATCACCCTTGAACGCCTCGGAACCCTGCGTGTAGTAGAACCAGGTCTTCCAACGGTCGGCCTCCGGCGATTGCGGGGCCATGAGGTCCCAGGTACCGCTGCCGCAGACCTGAGCGGCGTTGGCGTGTGGGTGCTGCCACCAGTCGAGGTAGAACCCCGGTGAGTAGTCCGCCCCCTCTACCGGAATGACGGCGTCGAACCTCTCCGGGAAGCGGTGGGCGAGCTGCAGCGCTACGTTCCCGCCGAAGGAGGATCCCATAAAGATGGGGTCAACCAGTTCCAGTGCATCGACGAGGGCGACGATGAAGTTGGCGAAGTGGTCCGCGCTGAGCTGGTACTCCTCGGTCCACCACTGGGTGTTTTCAGGCGGGTCTGATTTGCCGTGGCGGGGGAGGTCGTAGGCGATGACGCGGTAGTTGGCGGTGATCTCCGGGTCCTCCAGCAGGCCGCGCCACTGGTGGTTGTGGGCTCCGGCGGTGTGCTGGCAGACCAGGGGCTGGCCCTGGCCGTTTTCGAGGTAGAAAACCTTGTATTCGAGGCCATCCACGTCGACTGTGACGTAGCGGCCGGTGACGGGGGAAATTTTGCTCATGTCAGGAACTCCTATGGTCTAGACGGGTGCGCCGGTGGAGCGCAGCAGTTCGATCTGGCGGGTGAGGCAGCGCAAGTTCTGCATCAAGACCAGGACATCGCCCTCCAGCTTCATGTCGCGCTGGAAAGTGGCGGCCCAGATGCCGTGGTACATGGGAGCCGGGACGGGCTTGCCGAATTCACCCCAGGTGTGGGCGCTGGCCCGGATGGCGAACTGGTAAGGCACCTCGATGGGTCCCGGGTCCACGGAAATCTGGGCGATGGTGCCGGACACCACCCGGACAACAAAGGTGTGCGCCTCCATGTCCAGCAGGTAGGAACAGGTGAAGTACTTTCCGTGGGCCTGAATTTCCGGGTCCTGATTGTTGGCCTCGGTGAAGCTCTGAACCCAGGATTCTACAGAAGGGGCACGTGTTGCGACCGTCATTTCGTTGTTCCTCTCATTGGTCTCGCGGAGGGTCGGGCTTCTCTGCCCGAGCCTCGGAAGCGGGGTTTCTGGAGTGCCTTTGCGGCTGTCTCCGATGCAACCCTTCGCTGTTTCCATTGCAGCCCCCGTTGCCCCGAACGGTCCAATACCTGTCCCCTATCCACCGATAGCCTGAAACTATTGGACCCCGCTTGTGGCGGAGCTTAGAGTTGAACGATGCAGCAGCCACAGCTTGACCTGCGCGTCCTGCAGTACTTCGTCGCCGTTGCGGAAGAGCTGCATTTCGGGCGAGCCGCTGCCCGACTTCATATCGCGCAGCCATCACTGAGCGTCCAAATACGGAAGCTTGAACACTCGCTCGGCACTCCCCTGCTGATCCGGACCAGCCGCAGCGTCTCCCTGACCAGCGCAGGGGATGTCCTGCTGGGTGAAGCTAAGCGCCTTTTATCCGCCGCGGAGCGCGCCGTTTCGTTGACGCGTGAAGTCGCGAGCGGCGTGCGGGGCACCTTGATAGTCGGCTTCCAGGCCAACGCGGCTGCTGAACTGACCCCGCGAATCCTCGCCGCGTTCAAGAACAACCACCCGGAAATTCACGTGCAGATGAGGTCCTTCGATTTCGCTGACCCCACAGCGGGGTTGGCCGATGGAAGCGCTGATGTGGCATTTGTGCGGCCGCCCCTGCCGGCGGCTGACTGGCTCGCCATGGAGACACTGTTTATTGAGCCGCGGGTCCTCGTAGTTGCCAGCAGTTCCCGCTTTGCCGGGCTGTCCGAGGTCTCGGTGGAACAGGTCGTCGATGAGTCCTTCGTCGCCCGCAAGGCCCCGGATAAGTGGAGGGATTTCTGGCTCGCAACCCAGGCCCGCGGCGGGCAGCCGGTCCGTCTGGGCACTCAGGTAGCCACCGTCGACGAGTGTTTCGAAGCCATCATGGGTGAGCGGGGCATTGCGTTCACCCAGGCCTCCACCCAGCGTTTCTATGACCGTCCGGGGCTATCTTTCATCCCGGTCAGAGACGTCCCGCCCTCTCCGCTGTCGATTGCATGGCGCACTGATGTCAATGACGGGCTGGCACGTGAGTTCGTGGAGACCGCCCGGACCTTGGCCTCCTTCGGAGGCGTCCCGAATCTCGTCGACTCCCTTCGGACTGCCTAGCTATCCACTTCGCTCCAGTCTAATTAGCGCCACTGACAATCGCAGTGCAGAGCGTCGTGGGCGCCTTCTCAACGGTCTGAAGCGGGGACACCCGCGGCCCAGAAGGTACGAGGGCGGGAAACCACTCGCCGTCGTGCGCTGTTCCTAGCTACTTCGTGAGTGCCCCCTCCAACCAGGACCTCAGCGCCGGCGCGGGAGCTGCTCCGGCCTGCCTCGCAACGATTTTGCCGTCGACGATGACCATCAAGGTAGGCACCGCCTGAATGGCGAATCTTGCGGAGAGCTGCGGCGAGTGGTCCACATCGACCTTCACAAGCTTGATCTGCCCGGCCCGATCGTGCGCCAACTGGTCCAGCACGGGGCTCACCATCCGGCAGGGTCCGCACCACACCGCCCAAAAGTCCACCAGTACCGGAACGCCGGACCGTTCGGCGATCTCGCCGAAGTCGTCGTCGCCCGCTTCAACTACCCAGGGAAGCTCCCGGTGGCAACTTCCGCAGCGCGGCCGGCCGTCGGCGACAGCCGGAACGCGGTTGGATTTGCCGCAATGGGGACATTTGATGATGGCCTTGTTCATACCGTTCCAGCCTCTTCCAGCTCCATCGTGCTGTAGTCAACTACTAGTTCCCCTCCGGATGCAGACACCGTGACCACTCCGCCTTCCGCGATGCTGCCACGCAGCAGGGCCCGGCCCACCTGCGTTTCCACCACATGGGAAATATAGCGGCGCAGGGGGCGGGCTCCGTAGACCGGATCGAAGCCGCGTTCGGCGATCAGAAGGCGCGCCTCCTCGGTCAGGTGTAGCTCTATTTGCTGCTCGGCCAGCCGCTGGCGCAGCTGTGCGAACTGCAGATCAACGATGCGTTCGATTTGCGGCAGTCCCAGGGGCGCGAACAGGACCGTATCGTCCACGCGGTTCAGGAACTCGGGGCGGAAATGCGCCCGGAGCTCACCCATCACCATGCTGCGCGCCTGCTCGGTGATCGCCCCGCCTTCGGCCGAACCCTCCAGAAGATACTGGGAGCCGATATTGGAGGTCATGATGATGACGGTATTGCGGAAATCCACGGTCCGGCCCTGGGAGTCCGTAATCCGTCCGTCGTCGAGCACCTGCAGCAAGGTGTTGAAAATGTCCGGATGGGCCTTTTCCACCTCATCGAACAGCACCACCGAGTACGTCTTCCGCCGTACCGCCTCCGTGAGCTGACCGCCTTCGTCGTAACCGATGTAGCCAGGAGGCGCCCCCAGCAGGCGGCTCACGGTGTGGCGCTCCTGGTACTCGCTCATGTCCAGCCGGATCATTGCGTTCTCACTGTCGAAGAGCGCCGCGGCCAGAGCCTTTGCGAGCTCGGTCTTCCCGACGCCGGTCGGCCCGAGGAAGATGAAGGAGCCGATGGGCCGGCGGGGATCCCGGATACCGGAGCGGGCGCGGATGATGGCGTCCGACACAGCGCTAATCGCTTCTTCCTGCCCCACGACGCGGGCGCGCAGGATTTCGTCCAGATGCAGGACTTTCTCACGTTCGCCCTGCTTCAGCCGTGCGACCGGTATGCCTGTCCAGGCCGCGACGATGTCGGCGATCTCCATGTGAGGGGCGGCGAGAGCGATCCGATGCCGCCGATGGCGTACTTCCGCGACCCCGACGGCAATCGCATCGCCCTGGTCGAGGAGACCACGCGCTGACTGCCGCCGGCACCTGGTTTAGCTGTAAAACGCAAGGGACCGGCCAGGCCGGTCCCTTGCGCTGCTTTGGGCGCGCCGCGTCGGAAAAGGTCGCCGTGGAGAATGCCTCAACTTGGCCGGCTCACCGTCGACCGGCGGGCCCTGGTCTTCAGCATGAATGAAATGGAGAGCAAGGCTTCCGGGTGCGGGGTGAGTCAACTGAGTCCGTCGCCGCCAGGCAGCACTGGTGGGCGGCTGGCTCGTCGTAGGTGGGCGGCGGTGATTGCCAGCCACGTCCAGGCGAGAATGACTGCTGCGGTGAAGCTGAGAACGATGACGGCGGAAGTCGATCCGCTGGCGATGCCGGCGAACGCGGCGAGGAAGAGGGCGCCGACAGCGATGGAGAATGCACCGAGCCGGCGGTCTCCGGAGGTGTAGAACCGGCGTGATAGAACGAAGCATCCCGCGATGAGACACACGAAGCCTGCGCCGGATGTAATGAAATGAATGAAACCGTGGAGAGAACCGGAGCTGGGGTGTCCGGGGGGTGTGCCTGGAGGGAATCCATTCATGGGATCGGCGGTGAAGATGCCCGCCCCGATCAGGCCGACGCCGTAGAGCCCGATAAGGGCCGGCCCCCAAGTCGCCCCTCGCCCGGGATGGAGTGCGCGGCGGATGCCGAGGGCGCAGAGCGAGGTAAGGGTCCCCGTGATGATCAGGCTCGCGGCTTGGACCCACCCTAGTTCGCCGTTGGCGAGGACGCTGAGGTCGTTATGGGCCGCGTCGAAACCGGGCCGAAGAAGCGCCTGGGCGTATCCGATTAGGAGGTAGACCGGGCCGGCGGCGATGCCGCAGGCCAGTAGCGCCCCGGTGGTGAATCCGTTGCTCTGGGACGTGCGGGACCCCTCTAGGGAGCTAATTTTGGGCATGGTGTACTCCGGGATGTGCGCGGGCGGATTGGGGTGGAGTGTACGGCTGGGTCAGGCGGAGAAGAAGCTGCGGAGCTCTGTTCCCATGACCGTGGCCGATACCTGGTGGCTCTGGCCCTCGAGGGTTTTGCGCTCTGCGTGAGGGAGGGCATTTGCTGTTGTTGTTTGGGCGGCCGCCATGGCGAGGGCTGCCTTCCCTCCGACCATGACCAGGGTGGGGACGGCGACCTTGGCCAGCCGGTCCGTGGGTGCGGTGAAATTGTTCAGCACGGCGATTTCGTAGGGGAGGGTGTTGGCGGCGGCTTTTTGACTCTTCCACACCCTGGGCATGAGGCGAAGCATGACCGGCACGAACGCCGGGACGCCGATCATCTTGACCAGGAAGTACGACACCATTGCGCCGCGCTTGTCCTGGGCGAGCAGTCCGTTCAGGTGGCTGGCGTGGTCGACGGGCACCCCCTCGCGGTCCCCGACTCCGGTGTAGGGGACTTCGTAGATGGCGAGCCTGCGCATCGGGACGCCGGCGGCCGCGGTTTCAAGGGCCACGGCGGCGCCGGAGGAGATACCGTAGACAAAGGCGTTTCCGCCCGCGTGGTCGATCACGGCGGCCAGGTCTTCGACTTCCCGTTCCACTGAATACGGCTGCGTGTCACCGCTGTCGCCGCGGCCCCGGCGGTCGTAGAAGTACACGGTAAAGGAATCGGCAAGTCTCGTCGCGAGTTCCCGGGCGGGGCCGAAGGACCGGCCGCAGAATGCTCCATCGACCAGGATGAGTGCCGCTCCGGTGCCGGTGTGCTCGACGGAGATTGGAGTTCCGTCGGCAGAGGTGATCTGGCTTACCTGGGTTTCGGGGAGTGTGGTCTTCACGGGCGGTGCCTTTCAAGGAGGGTGTCGAGTTTGGCGAAGGAGAGAACCCAGCCGTTGAGAGTCATGTCGCGGATCTCGTCGGTGAAGGGCCCCTGATGAAGGGTCATGCGGGTCCGGTCGCCGTGATCGTGGAACTGAAGCCGCAGAACGACGTCGTCCACCGGCCCGGCAGCGGTCTGCGCTGTCAATTGAATCTCGAGGAATTCCGGTACCCGGAAAGCCAAAATGCGGCCCCGGACAGGGTGGGAGGTCCCGGTCGGGCCATCGACCATGGTCAGCTCCCACCGGCCCTGCTCCACCAGGTCCACCCTCACGCTTTCGGCAGGTACTCTGAATCCTTCGGGCCCGAACCAGGTCGCGAGGAGTTCAGGTTCGGTCCAGAACCGCCACACCACGTCCCTGGGCGCGGCGAAGGACCGCGAAACGAAGACATCATGCTCCGTCACCTCGTGCTGGCGCTCAGACATCGCGTCCCCTTTCCTCATGGTTGCCCCGCTGAAATGCCGCGAGGGCACCGTCAAGCTTGTCAAAAGACTCACCCCAGAATTTCTTGTACCGCTCCATGTACTCACTCGCTTCCCTCAACCGCTCGGGCTCCAGGTGACTGAGCCGGGCAGTCGCCACCCGGCTCCTTGAGATCAGGCCGGCACCCTCGAGCACCTTCAGATGCTTGGAAACTGCCGGCTGGCTAATTTGAAAAGGAGCCGCGAGATCCGAGACCTGCGCGTCACCTTCTGCAAGTCGCTGCAGAATCGCCCGCCGTGTTGGATCGGCCAAAGCGCCGAACACTGCACTGAGCTGATCGACCATCACGCACCATAACCTAACTGTTTTATAACCGAATGGTTTTAGAATAAGGTTGCGCTGGGTACCGGGTCAAGCACAAGGGCGTGAGTAATCTGCCAGGCCGTCGAGACCGACCCACTGGGCAGCAAATCCAGAATGGTCTCGCGGACGTCTCCTCCAACGGCCATCCCATCGACCGTGCCACCAAGTGCATCGCATGAGGGTGCTGTCCGCGTTGGATCCCTGATTTACGCGTTCATGGACCACCGTTGCTGGGTCGGCCGCCGGACAATTTCCGCCGAAGGTTTTCGGTACTGACCTGCAGGCAACTGCTGTCTAGTTGCCTGCAGGCGCGCACTATTGCGTCGCCTTCACTTGTTGGTGGGCCAATGACCAGGACTGTTGAGGTCGGAGGGCAGGCGCGTGTGCGCGTCGCCTCGGGCGGCGTTGAGTTGGGCCTGTGTCAAATAGAGGGTTTTGGAAAGATCGGCTCCTTCGAGACGGGCATCTCTGAGGTCAGCGCCGAGGAGGTCGGCGCCTGAGAGGTCGCAGTCTCGCAGGTCTGTAGCTATGAGATAGGCGCCTCGAAGGTCCGCACCAAACAGCGATCTGGACTTCATTTTCTTACCCATGAGGTCCGCTCCCGGGACAAGCGCAGCATCTAGGTGATCATCACCGGTTGCAAGGTATGAGGACCTCACTTCTTCGCTGACATCCATCAGTACGGACCGAACCCTGGTATGCATATCGCCGAGGTCCAGGAACAGGATCTGCTGCGTTTCGGCCATCGCATATTCGATTGTCATCCTGAGCTCGCTGATCTGGTGCGAGGTGTCCGGATCGAATGTCCTGCTGGTAGCTTCGATCAGATACCAGAGCATTTCGTGGAGTTGCCGGACGACTTTGAACGCGGCGAACATGTCGCTCGCTGTTACTGAATCTGCTTTCCAGCTGATTCCTCCGAAGAGGTTCTGGGAGACGTTTTGGCCGGCTCCGTAGCAGTCGAAGACGGTACATCCTCGGAAGCCTCGCGGGCGCAGGCGGTCGTGGATAGTGCAGGAGAAGTCGGAGGCAAGGTTCTTGCAGGGAGTTCCTGCTGGTTTGTCGATGGCGAAGTCCGCGGTGCGGGAGAAGCCTAGGGCAGTGCAGCAGAGGGCGAAGCAGCTGGCACAATCAGGGCGCAGTGATTCCCGCTCAAGGGCAGGTGAGGACGGTGCGGTGGAGTCGCTTGATATGAAGGGCATGTGATCATCTCTAGACGAATTCGGTGAGGGGCCGGCTGCCAGGGAACTCATGAGGGTGTCCCCTTCGAGGGCACACGGAATCACCGCTTCCGAGGGAAGCGACCGGGAACCGCTGCATCGACTCTGGGTCACAGAGAAAGTAAGAATGTCACTGCCGTCAAACGTAGCATCACATCTCACCTGCCCATAAGCCGGTCCCCCACCGCGACACCCTCGACCCGCTCCCCCCGCCGCGAAAAATCCCGTACAGATGCTTTGTGACTTGCTGAAGTAATTGGCATGGTTTTGGGAGCGCTTTTTGGCGTGCGCCGGATACACGCCCGCGGGGGCTGCGGGCCGTCGAGTGAGGATGTTGCTGAAGTCGGGCGGGCTAGGGCTTGGACCGTCGTGGACGGGATTGCTCGATGATGCTGGACGTTGCGGCTGCTGCTGTGAGGGCTGTCGCCAGCAAATGCGGCCCAGAGCTGTGGTGCGATGGTTGCACCGCGACGGCCGTCCCGGCTCATCCTGCAGCGATCTTGAGCGCGCCCACCCAGATGAAGACTTGGCCGCTGGCTTCGATGGGTGCGTACTCACTGCGTGCGGCGAGTGTTGCAGCGAAGAAAAGCGCGTTGGCGATCCTTGTCAGACATAAGGCAATCAGGGAGGTGGGGAGTGTCGGAGCCAGCATCACCAATATCGGCTTTGCCGCGACGAGTGCGGCGATGGCGCTCTTGCCGTCCTTGCCTACAATCAGGTCCCCCTCCCAATTCCCGGGAACGGCCCGGTCCTGGACCGCTGCGGGGCGGTCGGCGATCCTGACCATGTCCTCGATCCTGCCGCGGCGCTCATCGGGGCGGCGCTGGGGTTTGCGCAAGGTCAGTCCCATGCGCAGGTTCCTTGCCAGTTCCCGCTTCAGGCCGCCCCGGGACTCGATATAGACGGACTGGTAGATCGTTTCGTGTGCCACCCACATCTCCGGGTCACTCGGGAAATCTCGCCGCAGCCGGCCGGCTATCTGGACCGGTGAATCCTTCTTGCCGAGCCGTTCTTCGACTTCCGTGCGCAGCCGTTCGTTGCTCTTGAGCTTAGCGATCTTCGGCCGGGCGGCCCGGGCCTGGGCTCTGGCCTGTGCGGGCGTGGCCCGGTAGTACGGACCGATTCCTTTCCGCGCAGAAGCGAAATCTGTTCGCATTCATCAAACAAATGCGCGCCCGGAACGATTCCGGCGGCAACGGCGCATTGCAGTTCTCACTGCTAGGCCGCAGTTCGAGCAGCTGCAGCCCCTTTCTGATGCCGTGAGGCCGGGACACTCTACGGACATCTGCGTTCAGGACGCTGCTGCCTGGATTGGCGGTCATATCAGCCATTCCCATCCCCGATGCCAGCCTGGCCGATGGCTTGACCTAGGGCCCCGCCGCGCAACACGGCGGCAACGTGCTGGTGTGTCGGGGCGCTACCGGCCCCCCTCAGGTTGGGCTGCCCTTCGCCGTTGTTGATCAGGTTCCGCAGGCTGCCGCCCAGATAGCCGCCCCAGACGATGTAGCACACGTTGTAACACGCGTTCCCCGGGACCAGGCCGAGGTGCTTGAAGTGGACTTCGGCCCCTTTCTCCGTTGGGAAAATCTCGAAGACGATCCGGGTGTTCTTCCATTCGGCCTGGTCGTGGATGAAGTTGAAGTAATTATCCAGGACGAGCCATTCAACTTTCCGGCCGGCCACGAGTGCGGTGACGCGGATGGTGCAACGATGAACGCCTTGGTACCGGTACTTGAACTCGCCCCCGACCTGGTCGGTGACCCCCTCGAACGCCTAGGACCACCAACCGCGGACGTTCATGATGGCCTCAAATGCTTCCCGGGGGTCCGCTATACGGCAACGGTGGCGGTGAAGTCCGACATCTAGATCCTTCATTTCTCCTATGCGCCGGTGTGTTCGTGTCTGTTTGGCCGGCACCGTCACGGCTTTTGCGGTGTTCACCCGCCGGGCCTGAGTCTTCGCGACTTTGCTGGATTGCTTCGGCCATTCCCTTGATGCGCTGCAGCCGGGCGTCCCAGCTGGCCCCGACCGAGGACAGCTCCGCGACCGCGCGGGCCAGCTGAGCGTGGCTCACCACGTACACGCGTTCCCGCCCCGACGTCCTGGCCTGGACCAGTCCGACGCGATGGAGCACGCCAAGGTGTTTGGCGACCGCCTGCCGCGTGACCGGCAGCTGTTTGCTCAGCGTGGTTGCTGTGCCGCCGCTGTTGGTCAGCAGCAGGTCCAGCATCCGGCGTCGGGTTGAGTCGCCCACCGCCGACCAGAGCTCGTCGTCGACGGCGACGCTCATGGCGCCGACACCAGCCGTGCGGAGTAGGTGACGAGCCGGGGCAGGAAGTGGTCCCAGCCATTGGCGTGGTCGCGGTAATGCTCCTCGACCACGGCCGACTCCCACCCCTTCTCTCGGAACCCCGTCTCGGTGAAGCGCAGCAGCGTTCCCTCGCCCGATGGGATCAGGTCGAAGGTCACCAGGAGCGAGTTGGCCGACGTCGCAGTCGCACCGTCCTCGTACACCCATCGGAAGGAAAACCGCCGGGACGGGTCGGCCTCCACCACCGTCAGTGAAACGAACTTTGCCTCCGGCGCGGACCTGTCGCCAAACGAGATAATCCCAATGGCACCGGGAACGGGTTCGAGCTCTGCCTCGTCCGGCCACCACTGCCGCAGGTGTTCTGGCGTGCTGATTACCTTATACACCAACTCAGGTGCCGCTTCGATGTGGATCTCCCGTTCGATGCTGCCGTACTCCATCCCGCTCCCCTATCATTTCGCAACCTTTGGTTGCATATCACCGATACGCGCAACCATTGGTTGCAGGCTTGGAAGTAGAAAACTCTGCGGCGCCACCCGCCGCCGCGACGGAACCGAGCCCGTATGATGACGGGGCCCGACACCGCCAGAGGATTCGTTCTCCTGGCTCGTGATCGTCCGCGGCCGCCTTCCTGACGAATCAGGTCCGCTCCCGAGGCGCGTTGGGCCTGCTTCGGCCCTGCCCAGCGCCGGTGTCGCCTCAACCTGGCGGCGCCTCAGAGCACCGCAGGACCTTGATCTCGACTTCGATCTACCGGATGGAGGCCACGGTCAATGGAGTGAGCGCAGGTAACGTGTGCGCACGATTCGCAGGAGTGGGTAGGTGTCCGGCAGGGTTGCTGCGAGGGCGCCGGCGTCGGTGTGAGCCGCCCTGGCCGGGGCTCATCGCCGGTTGCGTCGCGGCGGGGGCTCACATCTGTCCGATTTCTTGTAGCGCCCACGAGTTGCCGTCGGGATCGCTAAAGTACGCGAACTTGACGCCTCCCATGTCCTCTATTTCGGTCACGGCAGCCCCGTGGTTCAGGAGTTCCTCGCGCGCCGCAACGATGTCTTCGACGACCAGATGCAAGCCCTTGACCGTGCTGGCTTCTGGGCTGCTGTTGGCCATTCCGGAGCCGATGACAATGGAGCATGCGGAACCAGGCGGCGTGAGCTGCACGATCCGCATGCCGTTCCCGGGCTGCACGTCATGATCCAAATTGAAGCCGATGGTGTCCGTGTAGAAGGTCTTACTCCGCTCTACGTCTGCCACCGGCAGCGGTACCAGTTCCAATTTCATTTGTACGCGCATTTATCTCTCCTAATTCTCGTCAATGATGCTTGGATCTCGGGATGGGCCCGTTCCGGCTTCCGGCCCGGTTGTGACGACGCGGCGCGGCGGAGCTCTGATCACAACCATTTCATGGCCGTTACGCAGGTCAGGGGTCGATCCGGCGTATTTCGATCGGCCAAAGCTTGGCCTCTCCCAACTTGCCGGCGATTTCCACGGCGCGGGCCATGTCCACACAGTCGACGATGTAGTAGCCGGCCACAATTTCCTTCGTCTCAAGGTACGGACCGTCGGTCACGGTACAGGTGTCGCCGCTATTTCTTACGAACTTCGCCTCTTCACCGAGCTCATGAGCCTCCACGAACTCACCCGATGCCCTGAGTTCCTGCTGCAACGAGGTATGCGCCTGCATGATCGCCTCGATCTCGGACGGGGAGAGTGCGTTCCAGGTCTCAGCGTTGTTTGGGATCAGCATGAGGTGTTTCATTTCTTCTCCTTCAGGGCGGTGCCGGGGTCAGGTGGAGACGGGGACCCGGCGCTTGTCTCGGCCAGGCGTTTGGAGAGGTAGCGGCGCTCGGCCTCGGAGGGAGCGAGGTCGCGGGCCCGCTGATACTCGCAGCGGGCCTCTGTCTTTCTGCCAAGGCGGCGCAGGAGATCAGCCTTCGCCGCGGGCAGGAGGTAGTACCCATCGAGTGACCGTGTCCGGTCCAGTTGGTCGATGAGAGCAAGCCCTGCTTCCGGTCCCTGGGACATCGCGACGGCAACGGCCCGGTTCAGCTCGATGACCGGTGACGGCGCAATTTGCGCAAGGCGGTCATACAGCTGTGCCACCCGGGCGAAGTCCGTGCTGCCAGAGTCCGGGGCGTTCATGTGGCAGGCAGCAATGGCGGCCTGCACACGGTAGCTACCGGGCCGGGAACGGCGTGCAACGCCCATTTGATCCGCGGCCGCGAGCAGCGCCGCAGCCTCCGCGACCGCAACCTTGTCCCACAATCCGCGGTTCTGCTCCTCAAGGGTCACCAGGTCCCCAGCGGCGTCCGTCCGCGTCCCCCGCCGGGCATGGTGGAACAGCATGAGCGCAAGGAGGCCCCGGGCCTCGGGTTCCTGCGGTGACCTGTTGAGCAACGCAACCAGCAGCCGGGTCAGGCGAATCGCTTCCCGGGCGAGTGGTTCGCGGATCAGCGAGGTGCCGCCGGTGGCCGAGTACCCTTCGTTGAACATCAGATACAGCACGGCCAGGATTCCGGCGGTGCGTTCGGATATCAGCTGCGGCGGCGGCACCCGGTAGGGGATCCCGGCATCGCGTATCTTCGCCCGGGCCCGAACGAGCCGTTTGGCCATGGTTGCTTCCGAGACCAGGAATGCCCGGGCGATCTCAGCGGTCGCCAGCCCCGCGACGGTGCGCAGAGTCAGGGCCACCCGGGCATCGAGCGGGAGGGCCGGGTGGCAGCAGGTGTGAATCAGCCGCAGCGTGTCATCCTCTGCAGCCGCCCCTGTGGCCTCGTCTTCGAGCCCTTCGAGCGCGGTGAGAATGGCGAGCTCACGGACCGCCCTCCTTTCGCTGGCGGCGCTCCGCATGCGGTCAATTGCCTTGTTCTTGGCCACGGTTGTCAGCCAGGCCCCGGGGTTCCTGGGAACGCCGTGCTCCGGCCAGTCGACGAGGGCCCTGGCGAACGCATCCTGGACACAATCCTCGGCCAGGCCCCAGTCGCCCGTGATGCGGATGAGGGCTGCGGTGATCCGTGCCGTCTCGCCGGCGGAGGCGGCCTCCACGACGGCACGCACGTCCGTCAGCTCCGGCGCCACGGCATCTCTGCCTCGATCATCGACGCCGGCGTCCGGGCGAACGGCTACTCCCCGAGCGGCCACACGGGCCTGATCTCGATCTTGCCGAACCGGGCCATGGGGTGCTTGGACGCAACCTCGACAGCCTCATCAAGATCCGCACAAGCGATGATGTCATAGCCCGCGATCCATTCCTTCGTCTCCGCAAACGGCCCATCAGAGACCACCACCTCGCCCCCACGCACCACTACCGTTGTTGCGTCCTCGACAGGACGCAGCCGGTCACCGTGACGGGCGACGCCCCGCGCTTCCATCTCGGCCCCCCATTCGACAATGTTGTCCTCGGCGGCCACATATTCCGGCGCGGTCGGATCGCTACAAATGAAAAGCATGTACTCCACGATGTCTCCTTCTTCTCCGTTGTTACACCACTACGACGCCCGGGAGGCCGCCAAAAGGACACCTGATAAGAAATTCTTTTCCGGGGCCATCCTCAAAGCATCAGCCGGGTCGACTCAGCACATAATCAACGCGGCTCATATGTCCTCGACAGCGAACAGCTTCCCGCCCGGGATACCACCGGCAAGGAGATCACCTCGCCACGAAAGACGATGTCCAGGATCTCGCGCACCGGCGCGAACATACGCACTGCGCCCGAAGAGCGGTCCCGTGAAAGGCTCGTTGCTCCGCGCCCGCTGCGATGCGCGCCGGCGGATTGGGTCGGATGCCAGCCTAGGCTGGAATGCTGTTGAAGAACTTGATCAGCACCGGTGCGACAGCATCGCTGGCGACTGCGTGGTCTTGGCCGTCCAGCTTTTCTTTTTTCAAGCCAGGAACGGCTGCGGCGACGGCATTGATGGCATTCCCAGCCCAGGACGGACTCGCGCCACCGTAGATTCCGAGGGTGGGGACCTGGATGTTCGACAGCCTCTCCGGGACGATTCCGTCGCTTGTCAGGGTGAGGTCATACGGCAGGGTCGGGGCAACGCTGAGGAGCGCGGGCCACCACGGCATCGTTTTGATTCCTTCGTCGAAATCGGAGCCCGTATGGCGGATGAACAGTTCCACGGCACCTTCCCGGTCTCCCTCGTTCAGTGCCGCCTGGACCCGGTCCCTGAAATTTTCCCAAGGTCCTTCGGGGGCATGCCCGGTCAGATATGGCGGTTCGTAGGCCGCCAGTTTGGAGATGCCCGCTCCGGCAGCCGCTGCTTCTAGAGCCAGGATGGCACCCGAAGAGTGTCCGTAGGCGTAGGCCGAACCGCCTGCCGCGGCTATCAGCGCTTCCAAATCCTCTATTTCACGGCCGGGGCTGTAGGGAAGCGTGTTCGAGCTCTCGCCTCTCCCGCGACGGTCATACGCGTAGACGGTGAAGTGCGGGGCCAGCCAAGGCACCAGCACGTCAGCCGAACGTCGGCTGTTCAATGCACCGCCGATAATGATCAGGGCTGGCCCTTCACCCGTCCGCTCGAAGGCGATTTTCGTGCCGTCCACCGAGCTCTGGAAGTCAATCATTTGCAGGTCCTGTTCTTCAGTGCCGGATGTCAGGCCGGTTCGGGGAATGCTGAAGTTCATGCCGTCCTCATAAAGGAAAGCTCACCCTAACACCCACTCCCTGTAAGCAGCTGAAACAGATCCAACGGGATTGCGAAACGCCACGACCCCAAGTCCGCCCGCGGCGCCAACTGACGGGGAGCCTGGAAGTGGGAGCCAAACTTCGAGGGGGCGTGTACGGAAATGACCCTTGGTATCCGACGTCAAAGATCACGGGGCCGAAGACTGACCAGAAGCCGGCGGCAGAGTTATCTGGCTCGATTCGCCACGCTGTTTAGCCTGTTCTCCTCCTCGGGCCGTTAGCGATGCCTCAGCCTGCGGTGAGCCGGTACATCGGCACGTGACTGCAGATTCCGCGGTGAATTCGCCAGCGGACGCCCGTCACAGTTTGGAGCGCAACGGAAACCAGCATCTCAATCCGGTGGGAGTTTCTTGCGTGGGCTTTTCGCACCCGAGTTGGGCCACCTGACCCGACGTTCCCTCAAGCCAGACGGCCATCTGCTCTGGGCTCAGTGCGCGCCCGGACCGGGATGCACGGCAGCTTTGCCTAGACTCGGTGGATGTCTGAGACCGCAAACCTGAAGGACAGCGCCGAACACCGCTGGCCGGCCGTAATCGGGCTGCTCATCGCGCTGGGCCTCTATGCCGCCCTTCCCAGCGCCTTCCTGCCGGCCATCCGCTACACGGTGGTGGGAATCGGACTCGTGATGCTGATTCCCCTGCTGATCCTCAACCCCCGCCGCCTGCACAAAGAGACGCGCTGGTCCAAACGATTAGCCACGGGCCAGGCACTCCTCCTCGTCGCCGCCAACGGCATCGCCCTGGTGCAGCTCATCATTCTGCTGACCGACTCCGGCAGCGGCGACGGGCGCACGCTCCTTCTGGCAGCACTGCAGATCTGGGTAACAAACGTCATCGCGTTCGCCCTGGTCTTCTGGGAACTGGACCGCGGCGGACCGGTCGCACGGCGG